>JAEEGN010000208.1 GCA_016280345.1 Selenomonadaceae bacterium
GGCGGTGTTCCTGGCCGGGGCGGAGTGCCTCGTCACCGTGGACACCGGGCCGCTGCACGTGGCCCAGGCGGTGGGCTGCCGCACCGTGGCGATTTTCGGCCCCACCGATCCTACGGTCTGGGGGCCCCGGGGCGAGCATGACACGATCCTTTACCATCAGCCGGGCTGCTCGCCCTGCTGGGGCCGGGGGAAGTGCCAGCACAGCTACGCCTGCGTCGGCAACACGACGGCCCGGGACATCATCCGGGCGGTAGAGGGGGAATCGCCATGAAGACGCTGGCGGTCATCGTCCTGGCCCGGAACGAGGCGGAGAACATCGCCGATTGCCTGAAAACGGCGTCTTTCGCCGACGAGTTGCTGGTGGTGGACTCCGGCAGCGAGGACGGCACGTCGGACATCGCCCGGGCCAACGGGGCGCGGGTGGTGGACCACCCGATGACGGAGGGCTTCGCCGCCCAGCGGAACTACGCCCTGACGCAGACGTCAGCGGACTGGGTGCTCTACCTCGACGCCGACGAGCGCCTGTCGCCGGAGATCGGGCCCGAGGTACGGGCGGTCATGGCGGCGGGGCCGGTGGCCTGCTACGAGATCGAGCGCCAGAACGTGGTCTTCGGCCAGCCCATGCGCTACGGGCCTCACCGGCCCGACTGGTCGCTGCGGCTTTTCCCGCGGCAGTCGGTGCGCTGGGAGGGCATCGTGCACGAGGTGGCCCGTTCCGGGGTGCCGGTACGGCGCCTACGGGCGGGAATGCTGCACTACACCTACACCCGCTGGAGCGATTACTTCGCCAAGTTCAACCGCTACACGACGCTGGCGGCGGACGAGCTGCGCGCCCGGGGCCGTACCGTCGGCGGCGGGGCCATCCTCGCCCATTCGTTTTTCGCCTTCTTCCGCTCCTACGTTCTGCGGCAGGGCTTCCGGGAAGGGTTCCTGGGCCTCGTCATGTCGCTGATGGCCGGGGGCTACACGATGGTGAAATACCTGAAGCTGAAATACGGCGCCTGAGCCGCGACGGGCTGCCGCGCCTTTCGTAAAGGACGACCCATGTACCAGAACATTCTCGTGATCAACCTCATGCACATCGGCGACCTGATGCTGGTGACGCCGGTCCTGCGGACGCTGCGGGCGAACTACCCGAAAGCCCGGCTGACGCTGCTGGCGGACAAGAAGCTGGCCGACCTGGTGCAGTACAATCCCCATATCGACGAATGCCTGCTGATCGACAAGAAGGGGGCCGACGACCGGCTGCCGGCGTTCCTGCGCTTCATCGGCAAGGTGCGGGCCAGGGGCTTCGATCTCGTCATCAACCTGCACCGCAACGAGCGGGCCTCGGCCCTGGCCGCCTTTTCCGGGGCCCGGCGCATCGTCGGCTACGCCCAGCGCGGCTTCTCGCTGTTCTTCGACGCGGTGCTGCCGAACAAGAAGGCCGTCATGCACCAGATCCATTCCCACTTCGAGGTGCTGACGAAAGCCTGCGGCGTGACGAAGATCGACGACGGCGGGCTGGAGATGGAACTGCCGCCGGGAGCCGACGACGAGGCCGCCCGCCTCTGGGCGGAGAATTTCCCCGACGGGCGGCGGGTGGTGGCCTTCAACATCGGGGCCAGCTGGCCTACGAAGCGCTGGCTCAGCGAATACTTCGCCCAATGCGCCGACGCGCTGGCGGACCGGGGCTACGCCATCGCCTTCTTCGGCGGGCCCATGGATGAGGATCTGGTGACCGAGTGCCGGGGGCGGATGAAGCGCGGGGACAGCGACCTCGTCCGCGTCTTCACCGGGAAACTTTCCCTCGGGGTGCTGGCTGCCATGCTGAAGCGCTGCGTGTTGTTCCTGACCACCGACTCGGGGCCGATGCACGTGGGCGTCGCCATGAACGTCCCCATCGTGACGATGTTCGGCGCCTCGCCGGTGCCGGGCTTTTACCCTTACGACGCCAAGGACGTGCTGATCAAGACGCCGGAATCCTGCCATCCCTGCGGCATCCACGTTTGCCCCAAAAAAGGGGAGGACCATCTCGGCTGCATGAAGCACATCCCGCCGGCGGTGGTCATGGAGCAGGTCGACCGCCTGCTGGCCGCCTATGAGGACCGGGTGGGCCATATCCCCCGGGTGTATGGACAATATCAGTGCCGTATTGTAGAATTATAGGCGATTATCGAAATCATCGCGGCTGACGCCGCCGGAGGGGAAGACTGCCATGACGCGAACCAGGAATACGTTGGACCGGGCGCAGGTGCTGGATTTCGTCGAAAAAGGCACCCGCAGCCGCCGCCTGCTGGTGGTGGGCGACGTCATGCTGGACAAATATTTCTACGGCGAGGTCACGCGCATCTCGCCCGAGGCCCCGGTGCCGGTGACGCGGGTCCTGCGGCAGAAAGAGACGATGGGCGGCGCCGCCAACGTGGTCCACAACCTGGCCCGGCTGGGGGCGCAGGTCTGGATCGGCGGCGTCATCGGCGACGATTACCACGGCGGGAGCCTGGTGAAGCAGCTGGAGGAGCAGGGTGTCCACACCGGGGGCCTGGTTCGGACGGCGGCGCCAACGACGACGAAGGTACGCGTCATCGGCGGCCACCAGCAGATGATGCGGCTGGATTTCGAGGATGCCCGCCCGCTGGCGGGGCGCGACGCGACGCGGCTGCTGAAGGATATCCGGGGCCGTTTTGCCGCCGGCCTCGACGCCGTCATCATCTCCGACTACGGCAAGGGCGTCGTGACCGGCGAGGTCTGCGCCGCCGTCATCGGCGAGGCGGCCCGGCGGGCGGTGCCGGTCATCGTCGATCCCAAGGGGCGGGACTGGATCCGCTACGCCGGGGCCGACTACATCACGCCGAACCTCAAGGAGCTCAACGAGGTTCAGCCGTCGCCGGTGCCCAACGAGGACGAGCCGGTGTGGAAAGCCGCCCGTTACGCCATGCGGAAGTTCCGCATCCGGGGCATGCTGGCCACCCGCTCCGAGTGCGGCATGTCGCTGATCCGGCCCCGTCTCGCCGTGCATCTGCCCACGAAGGCCCAGGAAGTCTTTGACGTGTCCGGCGCCGGCGATACCGTGATTGCCGCCTTTTCCCTGGCCCTGGCCGGGGGGCTGCCCCCGGCGGCGGCAGCCTGGCTTTCCAATCTCGCCGCCAGCATCGTGGTGGCGAAACTCGGCACCTACGCCGTGAGCCGCGAGGAGCTGCTGGCGGCCCTCAAGACCGCCTGGTGACGGCTCTCCGGATCGTTCCACGAATCCGCGCTTTCCCCGAAAGCGCTTTCCGGGAGGGGATCGATTGACAAAAGAAGCCCGTATCGAGCGGCTGGAGCAGTGGATTTTTAACCTGCTCTGCGCCTTTTCCCTTTTCTGCAGCCTGTCCAACGGGCTGACCAACGTGGCCCTGGGCCTCATCTGCCCGCTGTTCCTCTATCGGCTTTATCTGGGGCCGGTGGACTGGCGCTCCGTGATCCGGATTGACCGCGGCATCTTCGCCTGCATCGGCGCCTTCATCGCGGTGGCGTTCCTGGCCACGCTGGGCTCGCCGGAGTTCGCCAAGGGCGCCATGATCTTCCTGAACTACAACATTTACCGGATGCTGCCCTTCGCCATCACCCTGCTCTGGGTCCGGGACAAGAAGCGGCTCTGGCTGCTGGTCTCGCTGTTTTTGCTGTCCGTTTTCGTCAACAACCTCATCACCATCGGGCAGGGACTCTGGGCGGCGGATACGATGGGACGTCGCTTCCACGGCGTCATCAGCCCCATGGCCCAGGCGGGGCTGCTGTCGGCGGTGATCCCGGTGCTTTTCCTGGCGACGGTGCGGCGCGCCGGGGGACGCTTCTTTCCGCTGATTCCGGTCATGCTGCTGGCCGCCGTTGCCGCCCTGCTGTTCAACGGGACCCGGGGCGCCTGGCTGGCGGTGGCGGTCACGACGCCGGTCACGCTGGCCTTCGTGGTGAAGGACCGGAAGCGGTACTTCGCCGGCATCCTGACGGCGCTCCTCTTAGGGACGGTGATATTCGCCGCCGTCCCCTCCTTCCGCGCCCGGCTGGCCACCCTGGGCCAGGCGAATTTCCAGTCCAATTCCGAGCGCGTACTGATGTGGAAGAGCGCCTGGCACATGTTCGAGGACCATCCGCTTCTCGGCATCGGCGTCGGCCATTACTCCAAGGCCTACAAGACCGAGTACATCCTGCCCGAGGCCAAGGAGCGGCGTCAGGGCCACGCCCACAGCAACGTCATGCAGATGCTGGCGGAGCGCGGGGCGCTGGGATTCCTGACTTTCATCGCCATGTGGGGGTACTTCATGTTTTTCGGCATTTCCGGCTGGCTGCGGACGCGCCAGACGGCGTATCTCGTCTTTTTCGCCATCGTCCTCGGCGTCATGCTCCAGGGCCTCACCGAGTACAACCTGGGGACCGTGGTGGTTTCCAAATGCTATTGGTTTTCGCTGGCGATCGCCCTGCAGTGGATCGCCCTGACCAGGAAGGGGAATGAGAAATGATCATCGTGACCGGCGGCGCCGGCTTCATCGGCAGCAATCTCGTCAAGGAACTCAACCGCCAGGGGCGCGACGACATCCTGATCGTCGACGACCTCAAGGACGGGCAGAACTACAAGAACCTTCGCGGGCTCAAGTTCCTCGACTACCGCTACAAGGACGATTTCCTCGAGAGCGTCGAGAACGACGATTTCGACGGCACGGACGTGGACGCCATCTTCCACGAAGGGGCCTGCTCCGATACGATGGAGTACGACGTCAACTACATGATGAGCGTCAACTACGAATATTCCAAGACCATGCTCCATTATTCCCTGGAGCACCGGATTCCCTTCTTTTACGCTTCCTCGGCTTCAACGTACGGCGCCGGGGCGAACGGCTTCACCGAGGGGGACGATTGCGAGGACGCGCTGAATCCCTACGCCTTCTCCAAGCTGGCCTTTGACCGCTACGTGCGCCAGATCCTGCCCGAGGCCCGGAGCCGCGTGGTGGGGCTGCGCTACTTCAACGTCTACGGTCCCCAGGAACATCACAAGGGGAAGATGGCCTCGATCTTCTATCAGCTCTACCACCAGATCAAAGAGGAAGGACGGGCGAGGCTCTTCGAGGGCTACGACGGGTACGGGCCCGGCGAGCAGCGCCGCGACTTCATTTACGTCAAGGACGTGGTGAAAGTCAATCTCTGGTTCTGGCGGGAGAAAGGCCCCAGCGGCATCTTCAACTGCGGCACGGGAAAGGCGCACACTTACAACGAAGCGGCCCGGGCCGTCATCGACGCCCTCGGGACGGGCAGCATCGAGTACCGTCCTTTCCCGGACGTGCTCAAGGGCAAGTACCAGTCTTTCACCGAGGCCGATACGGCGCAGCTCCTGGCGGCGGGCTACGACGGCGGCTTTTATGAAATGCGGGACGCGGTGAAGGAGTACTGCGACTTCCTCGACGCCGGCGGGTACTTCGTCTATGGCAGGTAAAGCCCTGTTCCTCGACCGGGACGGCACGCTGAACGTCGATACGGACTTCCTGCACCGCATCGAGGACTTCGTCTGGCTGCCGGGGGCGCCGGAGGCCGTGCGCTGGGCCAACGACCGCGGCTACCTCGTCATCGTCGTCACCAACCAGAGCGGCGTTGCCCGGGGCTATTTCCCCGAGGAGGACGTGCGGCGGCTCCACGACTGGATGAACGAGGACCTGAAGCGCTTCGGCGCCCATATCGACGCTTTTTACTACTGCCCGCACCTGCCGGACGGGCCGCTTCCTGCCTACGCGAAGGTCTGCGATTATCGAAAGCCCAAGCCCGGCCTCATTGAGGCCGCCTGCCGCGACTACGACATCGACCGGGGGGCGTCGCTGCTCATCGGCGACGCCGCCCGGGACGTGGAGTGCGCCCAGCGGGCCGGGGTGCGGGGCGTGCGCTATACGGGCGGGAGCCTGCTGGACCTCGTCGTGAAAGAGCTTTCCGGCGGCGGGGCCCCACCGCCGCCCGCCGCCGGCTGACGGAGAACGCTATGGACGAATCATTGATCCATGTCCTGTTCGCCGCCGACGAGGGTTACGCCCAGCACCTGACGGTGGCCATGACGTCGGTATTGCTTCACACGGCGCGGCCGGATCGGGTGGCCGTCCACGTGATCGACGACGGGCTGGGGGCGGAGGCCCGGCGAAAGATTGCCGCCACCGCCGAAGCCAAAGGGAGCCGCGTCGATTTCCTGACGCCCCCGGCGGCCGCGGACGATTTCTATGTCAGCGCCCATCTGAGCCGGGCCGCCTATCGGCGCCTGTCGATGGCGGAGCTCCTGCCGCCGGCGGTGGCGCGGGTCATTTACCTCGACGGCGATCTGCTGGTCCGGGACGACATCCAAAAACTCTGGGCGGTTGACCTCGGCGGCCTGGCGCTGGGCGCGGTACCGGACTTCGGCATCATGGCCTCGGCCCGGGCGCGGCGGGAGAAAGCGGCTGTCCTCGGCCTGGCGCCGGAGGAGCCCTATTTCAATTCCGGCGTCCTGCTGGCGGATCTCGTCCGGTGGCGGGCCGGGGACCTGGGCGCCCGGGCGCGGGCCCTGGCGGCGGAACACCGCTCCCCCCATCACGACCAGGACGCTTTGAACGCGCTTTTCCGCGGCCGCTGGCAGGCGCTGCCCCTTCGCTGGAACGTCATCCCGCCGGTTTGGCAGCTCTTCGTCAAAGTGCTGCGGCAGGGCGAACTGCGGCGCGCCGCCCTGACCGCCCGCCGGGACGTTGCCGTCCTGCACTACGCCGGCGGGGCCAAGCCCTGGGAATATCCGCTGACCCCCGGCTTCAACGACGAGTATTACCGCGTCCTCGGGGAAACGGCTTACCGCGACGCTCCCATGCCCCAGCCCCGGCCGGGGAAACGCCATCCCCTGTGGCGGCAGCGGGTGCGCCTCCGGCTGGCGGACGGCTGGCAGAGATTGCTGTCGTGACGCTGCCGGGGCAAATATGACGCGCGCTCCGGCGCACGAAGGAAAAACGAAGCGAGAAAGGGCGAACTCATGAAATTCGACAAGATTTTGCTGCTGGCCCAGAATGCCCTCGGGGACGTCATCCTCACCACCGGCTTCGCCAAGGCGGTGCGGGAAACCTTTCCGGAGAGCCGTCTGGCCTTTCTCTGCGCCCCTTTCGCCGCCGACCTCTGCCACCTGCCCTTCATCGACGACATGGTGGTCTATACGAAGGGTATGCCGATGCTGCCCGTCATCCGACGCCTCTGGCGCTTCGACGTCGCCCTGTGCCTCGACTTCAAGTACCGCAGCGCCGTGATCCCGTTCTTCGCCCGCATTCCGGTGCGGGCCGGCATCGCCCATAAGCGGCGGCTCTTCATGACCCACGCCGTGGACCGCAACCCGGACCACGAGAAGATGTACTTCGCCGAGCATCTGGCCGACATCATGCGCCGGGCCATCGGCCTCAACCTCCGGGGCGACCTCTCGCGCCTTTACGTGGCCGACGCCACGCCGCGGGACAAGGCGGCGGTGGACGAGGCCCTGCGGGACTTCCCGGCCGACGGCCTGCGCGTCGCCATCGCCCCCTTCAGTTCCACGACGATGAAGGACTGGGCCGTGGACCGCTACGAGGCTTTCATGGCGGCGCTGACGCAGAAGTATCAGGCCCGCTTCCTCATCATCGGCGGGCCGGAGGAAACCGGGCGTGGCTTCCCGGTGCCGGAAAACGGCCTCGACCTGCGGGGCCGGCTCCGCATCACCGAAACGGCGGAGCTTCTGCGCCGGGCGGACTGCTTCGTCGGCAGTTGCAGCGCCCCGCTCCACGTGGCTACCGCCGTGGGGCTGCCCTGCCTCGCCTTCTACGGGCCCGGCTCCCCGGCGAAGTGGGCGCCCCGCCACAAGTGCATCACCCTGCAACATCCGCAGCCCTGCACGCCCTGTGACGCCGTGGGCTACGGCAACCCCTGCGGTTTCGACAACGTCTGCATGCGGCTGATAACGTTGGACGAGACGATCGCCGCGTTCGACCGCCTGCTCCGGGAAAATCCGCCGCCGCCCCGCTGACGGCGCCTTTGCCCGCGCGGCCGCAATCCCAGAAAATCGGAGGCCCCTATGCGCCAGAGCTTCATCACCCTCGGCAAGAAGATATACGACGTCAGGAAATCCCGGGAAGCCCGGCGGATGCTGGTCTTTGTCGCCCGCTGCTGGCTGAACCGCGACCGCCTCGAGGCGCTGGACGACTATTTCCATCAGACGCCGCTCCTGGCGGAAATCGCGGACGTTTACCCCTTCGTCTATGAGCAGCCGACGAGGGCCTTTTTCTACAACGGGTCCACCTTCGACGAGCGGGCCCGGCTGGTGGAGGAGCACATGGCGTTCCTGGCGGAGCGCCTGCGGCCTGAAGTTGTGACGGACATTTACCGGGAAAAGGAACAGCTCCTCTGGCAGATGGACCGGGAAGGCGAGCCGCTGCGGCTGGTGCTGTTTTACGAACCCGGCCAGCGCAAGGAGGGCATCCTGTCCGTCATCCTGCGGCTGGGGACGGCGTCCCTCTACCAGATGATTTTCTGGATTGCCCGGGATCACGCCCGGGACGGCGCGTGGTCCCTCTGGATCGGCGCCATGCAGGGGCCGAACATGGCCGACGCCAAGGAAGTCATCAAGCGCGTCACCAAGGAGTGTCACGCCTACCGCACCAAGAACCTCATCCTCTACGCCACCCAGGCGGTGGCGCGGGCGCTGGGCATCGGCCGCATCTACGCCGTCACCAACGAAGGCTACTACGCCAACAACCACCTGCGGATGGACCGCAAGCTCAAGACGAGCTTCAGCGACTTCTGGATGGAGGCCGGCGGCTGGAAAACGGAGGACAGCCGCTTCGACGGGCTCCCGCTGACCGAGCCCCGGAAGACCATGGAGGAGGTTCCCGTCCGCAAGCGTGCTGTTTACCGCAAGCGCTTCGCGCTGCTCGACGGGATCGACGCCGCCATCGCCGACAGCATGGCCGCATTGATGCAAAAAGAAAACGGATAAGCTGCAAGGGAGCAGAGCCCGGGAATACCCGGCCGCTGTACGAAAACGCCCGCCACCGGGAAACCGGGGCGGGCGTTTTTTCTGTGAACAAATGTTTGGAGGGGCAGGATTTACGGGCGCGGCGACGAATATACAATTGGATATCATTGTGGAAGGGGGA
>JAEEGN010000026.1 GCA_016280345.1 Selenomonadaceae bacterium
CTGTTCATCACGGTTCGTAACGGCGGTGAGGCGTATCTGGATACCGTGCAGCACGGCAACGAGCGGGTCCTTCGGGCCCGGCTGGCAGACGCCCAGTTCTTCTTTGATGAGGATCGGAAGAAGACGTTGGAGCAGCACAGGGAGAAGCTTAAGACAGTAGTGTTCCAAGAAGGTTTGGGAACGGTCTATGAGAAAACGGAGCGGCTGGCGGCTTTGGCGGAGCATATCGCCGACGCGTTGGGCGTTACGGCAGAGGAAAAGGCGAAGGCGGTACGGGCGTCGCTGCTTTCAAAGGCAGATCTCGTGACCGGCATGGTGACAGAGTTTACTGAGCTCCAGGGCATCATGGGGCGCTCCTACGCAGCGCTGGACGGTGAGGATAAGGACGTGGCGGCTGCCATCGACGAGCACTATCAGCCCCGCTTTGCTGGCGACAAGGAGCCGGCGACGGTGCCGGGCCGCATCCTGAGCTTTGCTGACAAAATCGACAACCTCGTGGCGACTTTCAGCCGGGGGCTCATCCCCAGTGG
This sequence comes from Selenomonadaceae bacterium, assembly GCA_016280345.1. GTDB lineage: Bacteria > Bacillota > Negativicutes > Selenomonadales > Selenomonadaceae > RGIG3544. The sequence goes on from JAEEGN010000026.1 coordinate 531, forward strand.
CTCACAGGATCCCTTCGCGTTGCGCCGGCAAGCTCTGGGCCTCGTGAATATGCTGATCAAGGCGAAGTATAGCGTCCGTGTTTCTCCCATCGTCGAAATGTCGATGGATCAGTTCGGAATCAAAGAATCTACAGCCCGGGAAAAGATGCAGGCCGATGTGGCCGAGTTCTTGCGCCTGCGGTTCAAGAATGTGTTTGACGAGGCTGGCATCCGTTATGACGTGGCGGACGCGGTATTGACGGACGCGGACGATGTTTACGCCACGTTCCTTCGGGCGCAGGCGGTAGCGAACACCCTCCAGGCCGGCGGCATGACGCCGGTAATCCAGGCCTTTGTCAGGGCGGGAAATATCGCTTCCAAGGCGGAGCCTGGCGCGATTGATGAGACGCTGTTCGCCGTGCCGGAAGAAAAGAATCTTTACGAGGCCTTCCGTACAGCGGAGAGCGCGGTGAAGGACCGGGCTGCTCGACTGGACTTTGCCGGCGCTCTTCAGGATCTCAAGGCGCTGGCCTCACCGATTGATGCCTTGTTCGACAAAGTCATGGTCATGGATAAGGACGAAAGGATTCGCCGGAATCGTCTGAGTCTCTTGAAGGCGATTGACTGTCTCATCCGTCGGCTGGCGGATTTCAGCCGAATCGTGCTGGAGAAGTAAGGAAAAACCCGCTGGAGCAATGCAGCCCGGCGGGTTTTTTCTTATGGAAGCAGGGCACTATAGGGTAGAAAGGTCAAAGGAGTTGCCGCTGATTTTTTTGCGGGTTTTTTTTCGGAGGGCAAATAAAAAAAGGATTCTTCCAATAGAATGTCGAATATCCCAAATATTTAAGAAAAATCGCTCAATGATTTCGGAGAAGAGAGCGGTTATGAGGTGTGCAAGCGCCTCCGTATCGGAAAGGAGAAGTGGTGGCAAATGGGAGGTCTGGATGGGATGCGGGATAAGCGCATCGCTGGCTCGCCGGCGTTGCATCTCGTATCAATGGCGGTCCTGCTTTTTTGTTTCTGGCTGCTCTTGTCGGGAACGCTCCAGATGAAGTTCTTGGTTTACGGGGTGTTTACGGCAGTGATTGCGGCCTGGGTGACATATCCGCTGCTATTGGTACCGAATGCGGACGGTTCGCGTCTGTATTTCGTGTTCGGGGTGAACCCGGTGAAGCTGGTCTGGTATTTTCTTTGGCTGCTTTGGCAGTTGATTCTTGCCAACTTGGATGTAATCAAGGCGACGGTGCGGCCCGAGATCAGGATAAACCCGCGGGTGGTGCGGTTCCGTTTCCGGGCAGACAATCCTATGGCGGCCGTGGCGTTGGCAAACTCCATTACGCTGACGCCGGGGACGGTGACCATGAACGTGGAAGAGGATGGCCTGTTCGAGGTTCACGCTCTGACGGACGGAGCTGCTGAGGGTGTGATGGATGGAGAGGGAATGCCGAAGCAGGCTGCCTGGCTTTTCGGCGTACCGTATGAATTCGAGCTTTTAAAGGAGGCGGATTGAAATGAGGATATTCCTGCTCGTCATCATGGCCGTGCTGCTTCTGACAATCGGACTGATGCTGCAGCGGATGTTCCAGGGGCCTTCGATCTTCGATCGCATGAACGGGCTTGGCGTCATCACGGCGGATACGATCCTCCTGATCGTACTGTTTGGTTTTCTGGACGGACAGCCGGGAATGTATGTTGATCTCGCGATGGCCTATGCGATGATGGGGTGTCTGGGATCCGTGGTGTTGGCGAAGTATCTTGGAGGGAAAGAACTATGATGGCCGATGGTTTCTGGCAGGAGATAGTCTCGTTTCTCCTGATGGGGGCGGGGCTCATTTTCCTGGTGGGGTCGATGATCGGTATGGTCCGTTTGCCGGATTTTTACAGCCGCATCCATGCCTCCGGCAACAGCGAGACGCTGGGTACGTTGCTGGTGTTTCTGGGGCTGGCGGTATATAACGGGGTTTCCGTGACATCAGCGAAAATTCTCGCGGTGTCTATGTTCGTATTCCTGGGCAATCCTATAGGCTCTCATATCTTATCCAAAGCGGCTTACAAGACAGGGTATCCGGTTTGGATGAAGCGACGGCCGGTAAAGCGTCAGGATCCGCCTGAGGACAGGGCGGGAAAGGAGGCAGCGGCGAATGCAGATTTACACGGTTGAAGCGCTGCTCTTGGTGTTCCTGATTTTCATTACAATCCGAATCATCTATGAGAGGGATCTTTTGAGCGCGGTGATGATTTACGGGGCGTTCAGCTTTTGCGCGGTGCTGATGTATCTGATGATGGGCTCCCCGGATGTGGCCTTTACCGAGGTTGTGGTGGGGACTGTATCGACGATTTTCTACGTAATCGCGCTGAAAAAAATCGACAGGTGGTGTAAGTAATGCGAGGTTTTGCCATTACCGTGATGGCTCTCTTGACCGGGCTCTTTTGCAGCAGCGTGATTTTCCTGCCGGTGATCGGTGATCCCGGCAGTTCGCCAAACCAGCATATCACCCCGGTCTATATTTCTCAGAGCGAGCTCGATACCGGATCGCCGAACATCGTCACCGGCACGCTGGCAGATTACCGGGGATTTGATACGATGTGGGAAACGACAGTCATGTTCCTTTCAGGGCTAACGGCAACGTTGATTTTGAGCAAGTCTACGATGGGTCGCCGTCCGGAGAAGGAGGATGATTACGAATGATGAAGGATCCTTTTGGCGGAATCCTCCTCAACATCGCCTTCCGTCTCTTGGTGCCGTTCTCTGTGGTGTACGCGGTTTACGTGCTGATCTTGGGCGAGTCGTCGCCAGGTGGTGGTTTCCAGGCAGGCGTGGTGATGGGGTTCGGCATTGTCCTGGCGAGACTGATTCTGGGCGAGGAATCGACTATCTTCAACATCAAGCTCAAGAACTCCCTGGCTTTGGCGGGCTGCGGGACGTTCATCTACACGATGGCGGGATGGCTAACGCTAGCCGGTGGAGGAAAGTTCCTCGACTACAGTTTTCTGCCGTTCTCTCTGGAACCGGCGCATGAGCTGCACGCGCTGGGCATCTTGATGATTGAGATCGGCGTTACGGTATGTGTCATGATGACGATATTGAATATCATGGACGTAGTCGTGAAAAGGAGTGAGGACGATGGAAGCGCTGAATGAATTCCTGGCCCACAGGGGCATCTACACACTGGTCATGATCCTCTTCTTTCTCGGGGTTTACGGTATGGTGTTGGCAAAGAACTACATGAAGAAGCTCATGGCGATGAACGTGATGCAGGTTGCTGTCATCTTCTTCTATCTGTGCTTCGCTCAAAAGGAAGGGGGCATGATTCCTATCCTGGTGCCCGGAAATGTGGATCCGGCCAGCTATATCAATCCGTTGCCTCACGCGCTGATGCTGACGGCTATCGTGGTCAGCATGGGTACAACCGGCGTTGCTCTGGCGCTTCTCATGCGCATCAAGGAAGCATACGGCTCGGTGGAGGAGACCGAGGTGTTAAGGAGGGCTAGCAAATGATATTTGGGGTTCACAGCCCTGTCTTTATTGTGTTGCTGCCGCTTTCTGCATCGCTCCTTTGCCTGGCTTTCAGTCGCCTGCACCGTCATCTTGGCGGCTGGGTGGTGCAGCTTTCGCTTTTGGGAGCGTTTCTGAGTTCGGTAGACTCTATGAGACAGGTGTTGGATGCCGGCGGTAAGACCATCCATTACTGGATGGGAAACTGGCAGCCGCCAATCGGTATTGAGTTTGCGATAGACCCGCTCAATACTGCGGTTCTTTGCATGATTACCTTCATTTCCTTAGTGGTGAGTTTCTACTCGAAGCCGTTCTTGGAGAATGAAGACTGGCTGCATTATGGTGGATATTACACACTGTATGGCCTTCTGACTGTGGGCCTCTGTGGAATGACTGTAACCGGCGATGTTTTCAATATGTATGTTTATCTTGAGATTATGTCGTTGGCGGGCTACGGACTTATTGCCATGGGCGGGCACAAGTCAATGGTGGCGGCTTTCCGCTATCTTCTGGTGGGAACCATTGGCGCGTCCTTTTATCTCCTGGGCATCGGTTTCCTCTATGCAATGACGGGTTCTCTGAACATGGCGGATATTTCGGAGCGCATTGTTCCTTTCGTCCATACGCCGCTTTTTGCCTTCGCCGTGGCTTGTTTTCTGGTGGCCTTTGGCATCAAGATGGCGCTGTTCCCGTTGCACGGCTGGCAACCGGACTCCTATACCTATTCCCATCCCGGCGCAGCAGGTCTCATTTCCGGCTGTATGAGCAAGGTGCCGGCCTATGCGATGCTCCGGTATTTCTTCTATGTTTTTGGCATTCACAATACGGTGATGCAGTCACTGATGAATGTCCTCGGCATCATGGGAATTTGTGGCATCCTGATTGGTTCGGTGATGGCGCTGGCCCAGTATGATTTTCGCCGGATGCTGGCCTATTCGTCGGTGGCGCAGCTCGGCTATATCGCGGTCGGTATGGCGTTGGGAAACATCCACGGCTTTGTCGGGGCGGTACTGCATCTCATCAACCACGCGTTCATGAAATGTTGTCTGTTCCTGGTGGTGGGAGGAATTACCTACCGATTCGGCGAGGTGAACCTCTACCGGTTGGGCGGGCTCAACAAGAAGATGCCGGTTTCCAGTATTGCCGTCTGCCTGGCGGTGTTGTCGATGGTGGGTATTCCGCCGACCTGCGGATTTTTCAGCAAGTGGTACCTGATGTTGGGCGCCTACGAGAGCCAGCAATACATCCATATCGTTGTGCTGGTCATCAGTTCGCTCCTGAACGCGGTTTACTATTTCCGCATCGTCGAGCAGATGTTCGTTCAGCGGGAAGCGTCTCTGACCGAGCTCCATGAGCCGGCGACGAAGCTGGGCCTGCCGATGAATATGGTGGTGCCGATTGGCATCACTGGCTTGGGAATTCTGCTTCTGGGTGTTTACAGCAGTACGTTGGTCAATCGTATTGTCGAGATTGGACTGCCGGAGGTGCTTATGAGATGACAATGATCGATACGCGCCCCTTGATAGCGGTTTGCATCCCGTTCGTGGCGGCGTTGCTTGTTTCCATGAGCCATAAATACCCGAATATCCGCGAGATGTGGAGCGCCATTGCCTCCATACTGCTCTTCGGCACGGTCATCAGTATGACCGGCGGTGTACTGGACGGGATGACCTATGAGTACACGATGTTCAACCTGACCGATACAGTTGGCCTCACAATGAAGACCGATCCGGCAGGCACGATTTTCGCTACGCTGGCCTCTCTTCTCTGGATACCGATCAATTTCTACAGCATCGGCTATATGCGGAACAACCATGAGGGGATGCAGACCGGCTATTTCGCCGCGTTCGCACTCTGCATCGGCGCGACCATGGGCATCGCCATGGCAGCGAATCTCTTGACCTTCTTCGTGTTTTATGAGATTTTGACGATTTCCAGCTATCCGCTGGTGCTTCACGAACGCGACGAGGAGGCGCTTCTGGCGTCAAGGAAGTATCTCGCCTATACACTGGCTTCCGGTCAGTTGTTCCTGGCGGGTACGGTGGGCGTCTATTGCATTTCCGGTACGATGAATTTCACGCCGGGCGGTTTCCTTGAGAGCCACATGGCTCCGGCCTGGGTCCTGCAGTTGCTTTTTGTGTTGCTGATCATGGCGGGCAGTGTCAAAGCGGCGGTCATGCCGCTTCACGGATGGCTGCCGGCGGCGATGGTGGCGCCGACTCCGGTCAGCGCTCTACTGCATGCGGTCGCGGTCGTCAAGACGGGTGCTTTCGCGGTGCTCCGTATCCTAGGCTTTGTCTTTGGCCCCAAACTCCTCTCGGAACTGGGAATTGCTGATGTTCTGGCCTGGATGGCAGTGCTGACGATCCTCGCCAGTTCCTTCATTGCGCTCCGGCAGGATAACCTGAAGCGACGGCTCGCCTTTTCAACCATCGGGCAGCTCAGTTACATCGTTCTCGGTGGGGCGCTGCTGACGCCGCTGGCCTTTAAGGGCGCGTATCTACACCTGGTGGCCCACGCCGTTATGAAAATCACCCTCTTCATGTGCGCCGGCTGCATCATCGTTCGGACCCATCTACACGACATCAGCGAGATGGATGGTATCGGACACCGGATGCCGGTGACGATGACCTGTTTTGCCTTGGCTTCTTTGGGTATTGCCGGGACACCGTTCCTGGTGGGATTCGTTAGTAAGTGGAATCTCGCCATGGGCGCGATACAGGCAGGAAAGCCGCTTTTCGTGCTGGCTTGGATGGCGTCGGCAATTCTCGCCATCGGCTATTTGATGCCGGTGGTGCGCATGGCGTTCTTCAAACCTGAGCCGGAAGGCGATCCACGTCATTATGGTTCGACCAGCTATTGCATGTTGATTCCGATCTGCTTCACAGCCATCCTCTCCTTGGTATTGGGCATCGTGCCCGAGATTTTCCCGCCGGATTTCTACCGGCTGGCGGAACTCGCCTCGGCCGGAATCACCGCCGGATTTGGAGGTGTCTTCAAATGATTGACCTCGTAGGTGACAGTAAGAAACGCTGGCGGGTGATTGGGATTTGCCTTTGCCTTGGCCTCATCTTTTTCGCCGTCGGTTTCTTGAACGGTGCTTATGACAGCCATTCGGAGGAGTTCCTGACAAAGCCCGGTGCCATGATTCTTTTCTCTTTCGTTGGGTGCTGGGTGCTGATCATTTTGGCAAAGCTCATCATGACGCCGCTCTTGCAGCGGGATGAGGACTATTACGAGAAGGGGAGGGACGACGCGAATGATTGACTTTCATCCTGGGCTGATCTTCATCTTCGTCGGAATGCTCGCCGCTCTTTGCCAGTCCACAGGACGCCGGATGATTCTGGCCTGTTGCCCGGTGCTTGCTCTGGTCAGCATCTGCAACCAGACGATGGGGACCGACCTCTCGTTTCAGTTCGTCAATGATTTTACGCTTCACTATCTTTTCGTGGATCCCTTGAGTTGGGTATTCACCGCGATTTTCTGCGTTTTCGGCGTCATCGGAGGTATTTATAGTTGCCACAACAAGAGTCCATTGGAGGCACTCTGCTCCATGGCTTATGTAGGTTCGTCAATCGGCGTCGTGTTGGCCCACGATTGGGTCACCTTCCTGTTTTTCTGGGAGCTGGAGGCGGTGACCTCAACTTTCCTGATCTGGAACGATCCCCGGCCTACGAGTCGTGGAGCGGGCCTTCGCTATCTGATGATTCATACGTTGAGCGGTAACTGCGTCCTGGCGGGGGTTGTTCTCAAGCTCACTCAGGGAGATATCCTGGTCCACAGCCTGGCAGAGGGACCTCATGATCTGGCCTTCTGGTGCTTCCTTATAGGTTTCTGCGTCAATGTGGCGGCGGTACCTTTCCATACCTGGCTGACCGAAGGTTACCCGGCGGCGACCTTGACCGGCAGCGTATTCATGTCGAGCTTCACGACGAAGGTGGCTGTATACTCATTGCTTCGTGTCTTCGGCGGCACTGAACTCCTGATTGGCGCAGGCGTACTCATGGCACTTTACGGCGCTCTTTACGCCGTTATGGAAAATGACATGATTCGACTCCTGAGCTATCATATCGTGAGTCAGGTTGGTTATATGGTAGCCGGGGCCGGTATCGGAACCGCGATGACCATGAACGGCGCTACGGCGCACGCGGTCAGCGATATCCTCTTCAAGTCGCTCCTCTTCATGTGTTGCAACGCTTTGACTTACGCTACCGGCGTGCGGAAGATCAATCAGCTTGGCGGTATGGCGAAGCGGTATCCGGTCATCTGCATTTTCTTCATCGTCGGTGCCTTTTCCATTGCCGGTGTTCCGGGTTTCAACGGTTTCGTCAGCAAGATGATGACCATAGCCGGGGCTGAGGAAGCGCACCTGGAAACGGTAGCCTTGCTCTTGGAACTCGCCAGTATCGGTACTTTCCTCTCCATCTGCTTCAAGATGCTATACTTTATCTTCCTGGCGCCCGATAAGGGGCTGGCCCCGGAGAAGCGACCGGTGGAAAGCAATATGATGATTGCCATGGCGATTGGCGCGGCGCTCTGCACGCTGATCGGCTGTTTTCCGGAGCTTACTCTGTACCGACATCTGCCCTTCGGGCCGGTGACTTATGTTCCTTATACGTTGCCTCATGTGACCAACCAGATGATTATGGGCTTCATTGGGGTCATTCCGTTCTTGATGTTCCTGCCGCGGATGGAGCCGCACACGGCGATTTCTTTGGATGCGGAGTGGTTTTACCGGCGGCCTCTCAAGATGGCCTTCCTGGGTGTCACCTATCTTTGCTTTGGCCTTTGCCGTGGTCTGGGACATGTCTGGGGTGTAGCTGTGAACCAGGCCATGATGGCTTGCAACAATCCGATGCAGTTCCTCGACGCCAAGCCGTTCCGACCGAAAAAACACTACAGCCCGGATAACTATCGTACCAGCATTGCCGATACGATTATGATTATCTTGACAGTGCTTTTCATCTGTATCTTCTACTTCCGGACTAGCCTTTGACGGATGGTTATCGGGAAAAAACAAGCAGCGCCGTGGGGTCCGCGGCGCTGCTTTTTGCATGGGGAAAAATACGTTTGTTGAAAAAATGACGGAGCTCTTTCTTTTTTTGGGGGTAAGAGTATCCTTATACCCGGCGTAGCCGGAAGGCGTTAATGATGGCGGCCGCAACGCCTGGCAGGGCAGCGAGGGAAGCCATCCAGGGCGCGAACAGTGGCCCGCCGAAAGCGTAGAGAAGGCCACCCGCCGCGGGCAAGGCGAGCAATGGTCCGGCAAAAGCCCAGATGTAGTTCGATCGAATCGTTTCCATGGCGCGGCGGCTGAGGGCAAGGCAATGTGGCAGGGCACCGAGGCCGTCTTCGGTCAGCACGATGCCGGCAAAGCGCTTTATCCTTGGCTCACCGGTCGCTGGAACAATGGTCAGATCTGCCTGGCGGGCTGACGGGATATTCACATCGGCTTTGTCAATCAAGGCTACATTATGGCCGTGGGCTTGAAGAAGCTGGATTTCGCGCGTCTTGTCTCCGGCGTGGATGCCGGCCTTGAATTCTTCAAGACTGAGTTGGCGGGCGAAAGTCTTGGCCATCCGCTGGCTGTCGCCGGTCATAAGGATGGGACGGGTATTCATGGATTGGAGTGACTACAGAATCTCTGGGACCTCAGGGCGGAGATCGTCCTGGAAGGCGATGAGGCCCTTGGCTTCACTGCCTCTGCTGACAAACAAGACGGTCTTTCCCTTTTCCGTCAGCTGGTCGAATTTTGTCAACAAGTTGGCACTGATGCGAACTTTTTCCCGCTCCAACCATTCCTTGGTGCCAACGCGAACCGTAGAGCCGCTGATCAGTGCCTCTACGCCCTCGCCGGGAAGTTCGTTGAACGCAGCCAGACGTTGGAGTCGGACATGGGCGCGAATTGCCTGGTCGGCAATGGCTTCCGCGATTGGATGATAGGATTGGGCCTCTGCACTGGCAGCTAGGCCGATGAATGCCTGGTTCGTCAAACCTTCGGGGACTAGGTCGGTGATGTGCGGCTTTCCTGCGGTCAAGAGTCCAGTCTTGCCGAGGACGATGGTATCAGTATCGGCAGCAGCCTCGATGGCTTTCTGATCGCGCAGGATCAGGCCGTTTGCTCGGGCTGCACGGACTGCAGCCCAGACAGACAACGCTTCAGTGAGACCAAGGGCACCAGGACAGGCGGCTACAGGAATGGCAAAGAGGACGGCTGAAGCCACGGAAACGGAGTCCAGCAAGGCCCAGGCTATACTGGCAATTAATGCCGTGACCAAAGAGAAAATCGCCACATGGCCGGGGAGACTGGAACCTACAGAAGCCAACGGCGTATCGGGAACCGGCAGAGCTTCGGCGGCAACAAGATCCTCTCGACTCTTCAACCCGGCTCGGGCAAAAGCGAAACGACCCAGAGCCGCCAATGACAGCGTGATTCCCAAAGGGACGTACCAAGTTGACGGACCACCGGATACGAGGTCAGGATCGGTTAAAGCCAGGGCGATAACGCTGAACAAAAAAGCGGCCAGCGTACTTACGGCAATCAAACTGCTGTCATCAGGCGTTAGATGAAGAAGTCTCCCAATCCCTTGACGATAAATCCGCCAATGAATAGTCATCAGAAGGGCGGCCAACGCCGATGCGGCAAGACCGTTCCAGCGCCGGAGAGGTTCCAGGCGAGTCGTTGCTTCCGGCAGAATTGAAGGGAGAATTTCTGTGAGTTCCGGCAACGCTGCCAGAGCAGCTAAAGCAAGCGTCAGAAGGAGAGACAGGAGAAAAGAAACCAGCGACCATCGCGACGCGCATCGAGCCGTCGCCAGAGGATCCGGTTCCACCGCAGGCTTTGCCGGGGCGCTTGTAAGGCCAAGTTCCTCATCGGTCATCTGATCATCTCCTTTCTGCTAAAAATACAGACAACTTCATTATGGACCGCAGACCGGTTCTTGTCAATCCGTGACATGGGAGAAAAATCATGGCAGAAACTTGAAGCGGGAAGAAAAAATTGTTAAAATGCTACTAGCAAATCATAGAGTAATCTGATGGACGTGATGTGAAGTGATACTGGTCGAGGCCAAAGCGAAGATCAATCTTACGTTGGACATACTGGGAAAGCGACCGGACGGCTACCATGAGGTGGCGATGGTTATGCAGTCAGTGGGTTTGATGGATACGATCCGCTTGGAGTCGGGAAAAGACGGAATATCGCTTTCTCTCGATACCGGCGAGGTGTCGGCGGATGCCTCGAATCTGGCGTATCAGGCCGCCCGGATGTTTTTGGATACTCACGGCATTAAGCAAGGGGTCGCAATCCATATCCAGAAGCGGATTCCGGTTGCCGCCGGCTTGGCGGGAGGATCGACGGACGCGGCCGCTGTACTTCGCGGAATGGATGCGCTGTTCGGAACGGGAATGACCAGTTTGGAACTGGGCCGGCTGGGAGCGGAGATTGGTTCAGATGTGCCATTTTGCCTCGTTGGTGGGACGATGCTGGCGACAGGACGCGGTGAGATTCTGCGACGGCTGCCGGATATGCCGGGGGGGGGGGGCGTACTGGCAAAGCCCCCGGAAAGAGTTTCCACCGCTTGGGCTTACCGGTCTTACGATGAAAGACCGTCCCCCGCCCATCCGGACAACCAAGCGATGATAGCGGCGCTGACAGACAGCTTGCAAGCGGTTGCCATTCAGGCTGTGAACGTCCTGGAGGCGGCGGTTCTTCCAGCGTATCCAATTATTGACGAATACAAGCGTTGCCTGATTGGCCATGGCGCTTTGATGGCCTTGATGTCTGGCAGCGGTCCTACGGTTTTCGCCTTGACGGAAAGCGAAAACCTCGCTCACGAAGCCGCCCAGGCGCTGAAGGCAGAGTATCCGGCCGCGGCGGTCTTCGTCGTGCCGGCAACCAGTGGACCAGGTACAATCCGCCGGCAAGATTCATGATAAGGAGCACATTGTATGGAAAAGAAATTGGCGCCGATTCGTCTTGACAGCTATCAGCCCTTGCGGGAAGTAGTCTGTGAATCGCTCCGGGAGGCAATCCGGAGCGGTGTCTTGCAGCCTGGCGAACGGTTGATGGAGATTCAGTTGGCGGAGGAACTTGGCGTGAGCCGTACCCCTGTGCGGGAGGCCGTTCGAAAGCTGGAACTCGAAGGCTATGTCATTATGATGCCGCGCCGCGGCACCTATGTAGCGGATCTATCCATCCGCGATATCAACGAGGTCTTTGAAATTCGGACTTCGCTGGAGTCCCTTGCCAGCGGCCTTGCAGCCGAACGCATTACCGAGGAGGAGTTGGAACGGTTGCAGCGGCTTCTGGTTTCCATCGGCACTCATATTTCCAGCGGCGATATGGAGCAGATTGTCGCCACGGATACGGAGTTTCATGAGCTTCTTTACCAAGCCAGCCGCAACCAGCGACTCGTCGGTATCATTTCCAATCTCCGAGAGCAGCTCACGCGTTTCCGGACAACATCGATGTCGTTTCCTGGCCGTCTCACGGCGACGCTTGAGGAACATCGTGAGATTGTCGAGGCTATCGCTCAGGGCGACGTGAGAGCAGCCCGCAAGGCCGCTGAGCGTCACATGGAACGCTCGGAGCAGACACTTCTGGCCAGCATGGAAGCTATGAAAAAGAATTGCGGGAGCAGTGCCCGCAAAAAGGGATAGAGAGTTTGGCAGTTCGGGAGGAGATAGGGAGATGTCAGATTTCGTTGTGATTATCCTGGCGGCGGGCAAGGGGACCCGCATGAAGTCCATTCTGCCCAAGGTCCTGCACCGGGCCGGCGGCAAGCCTATGGTGAAGCATGTCCTCGATGCGGCCAAACTTGCAGGGGCAAGACGCAGTATTATCGTTGTCGGCTTCGGGGCCGAGGAAGTTCAGGCGGCGGTTCAGGGCGAAGCGGAAATTGTTCGTCAGGAAGAGCAATTGGGGACCGGCCACGCGGTGCGGATGGCGGAGCCGCTTCTGTCGAAAGAGCCGGGAACCGTCATGGTGCTGTGCGGCGATACGCCGCTTTTGACGGCAGGACTGTTGAAGAACCTTTACGAATCGCATCGCGAGGCGCGGGCGAAAGCCACGGTTCTCACGGCCATCCTGCCGGACGCGACGGGTTATGGGCGCGTCATCCGATCGGAGGACGGCTCGGTTGAAAAAATAGTGGAGCATAAGGATGCCACGGAAGCGGAGCGGGAAGTCCGGGAGGTCAATTCCGGTATTTACTGCTTTGAAAGAGAAGAACTGTTTTCTGCTTTGACAGAGGTTGGCTGCGATAACGCGCAGGGAGAATATTACCTGCCGGACGTCCTTACCATCCTGCGGGCGCGAGGCGAAAAGATATGGGCAATCGCCGCGGAGAATTATCAGGAAACGCTGGGCGTTAATTCCCGTGTTCAACTGGCGGGGGTGGAGCGGATCTTGCGCCAGCGCAAGAACAAGGCTCTCATGGAAAGCGGCGTGACATTGATGGACCCGGCGAATACTTTTATTGATGCGGACGTAACCATTGGCCGCGATACCGTTATCTATCCCTTTACCTGGATCGAGGGCGCGTCTTCGGTAGGAGAGGGGTGTGTCCTGGGGCCATCCAGCCGGTTCAGCGATATCCGGATTGGCAACGGCGTTACTGCCCAGTTCGTGTATGCCCACGAATGTGAGATTGGTGACGGCGTCACGATGGGACCCTATGTGCATCTGCGCCCCGGTACAAAAATCGCCGCTGGCGTCAGGATAGGCAACTTTGTCGAGGTCAAGAACTCGAACATCGGCGAGGGCTCGAAACTCCCGCACCTCCAGTATATTGGCGACTGTGACATGGGGGCGGGGGTCAATATGGGCTGTGGCACGATTACCGTCAATTACGATGGCCGGAAGAAATATCGCACGGTCATCGGCAACGACGCGTTTGTTGGTTGTAATTCCAATCTGGTTGCTCCGGTTACCATTGGAGATGGCGCATACATAGCCGCCGGCTCCACGATTACCCGTGAGGTTCCCAGCGGCAATCTTGGCGTGGCCCGGGCCCGTCAGAAGAATATTCCCGATTGGGAGGATAAGCGAAAGTAATGTTTGGAAATCCTCCCGTTGTTTTTTGGAGGCAGTGGATTCAGAAAAGCCCCGGCGGTAAGGCGGCTCGATGTGCCGTTTCCCATCCCGCTGGGGCATTCCTTTGATGTTGGTTTTGAATCCATAAGAAAAAGAAACCTCAATGCCTGGACGGAATTTCACCATAAACCAGACGATCGAGGTTCCTTCAACATATTTGATAAAGGATATATAATCTAGGTCAAGGGGGTTGCCTGCGAGAGCGTTCCTGTCATTCTTTAAAAAGATTTTTCTGTCATTCGGAGTCCGACTGGGGGGACGAAGATATCGTTGAAAAGCAGTACCGCATAACTGTCCGTGAGTCCCGCGACATAATCCACCACGGCTTGCCGTCGCCCCCAACGTTCTTCACGTTCGATGAATTCCATAGGCAGGCGGTCGAAATGCATCATGAAATAGTGGAAAAGCTGTTCCAGGACGAAGACGGCCTGTTCACGCTCATGCATCAGGGCGGCGGAATGGTAGATGCGTTCGAACATAAAAGCACGGAAGGCGTCCATCGCTTCCTGTAGTGGCGGCGTCATGATGATATCGCGCTGACCGCTTTCACCCGATGACGCTGAAGCCGTAATGACATTGGCGACGAAGGCTGTAATCATGGCGGAGTGGGCCGTACCGGCCCGACACTTTACAATGGCGGGTAAATCTTCCGGCCGCAAGAGGCCAGCTCTTAAACTATCGTCGTAATCGTGACAGAGATACGCGATGCGGTCGGCGATATGGACGATGCGCCCTTCGAGTGTTTTGGCCCGGCGCTGGCCGGAATGGTTGACGATCCCATCCTTCACAGCGGTTGTCAGGTTGAGTCCCCGGCCGTTCCGTTCCAGGAATTCGACGATGCGGAGACTTTGCTCGTTGTGCTCGAAATGACCGATGAGCTTTGCGATAGCTGCTTCACCTGCATGGCCAAAGGGTGTATGGCCGACATCATGACCCAGAGCAATAGCTTCGGTGAGGTCTTCATTGAGCCGAAGTCCCCGCGCGATAGTCCTCGAGATTTGCGCGACTTCCAGACTATGTGTCATCCGTGTGCGGTAATGGTCGCCGGACATGATATAGACCTGTGTCTTATGCTTCAGACGGCGGAAAGATTTGGAATGAAGAATGCGGTCACGGTCCCGCTGGAAGGCTGTGCGGAACGGACAAAGGTCAGGTGCGCCGGTTCGCTTAGCCTCCCGACTCTTGGCGGCATCCGGAGCTAAAATCTGGTATTCCTGTTTTTCTGTCCGCTCGCGGATTGTGTCCATTGTACTCCCTCCCGGCGCGTCCTTGTTTTCCTGTGACTTCAAGATAGCATAGAACAGTCTCTCCGTCAAGCAGGGAGGAGGATGGATACAGGGGATCTTATCGGATTCATTTCCGAAAGAGAGTTTTTCAAGGAACGCTTGCGGGAAACGGGGTTCTTTTGGTACAATGTAAGGGATGGTGAGCCGTCGGCAGACAGGACGGCACCGGAGGAGGATTTCATGTGCAGCAGAGAACTTTAGCGGCGGCGGCCCATTACGAGGGGAATGGGCTCCATTCGGGAAAGCCGGTCCATCTGGCGCTCCTGCCGGCGCCGCCAGGAACTGGTATTGTGTTCGTCCGGACGGATTTGCCTGGACGGCCGGCGATACCGGCGCTGGCGTCAAGGGTGACATCGACGCTCCGGGCGACAACGATTGAGGCCGACGGAGTCAGGCTCTTTACGATCGAGCATCTGATGTCGGCGCTCTACGCAGCGGGCGTGGATAACTGCCGGGTGGAGATGGACGCCGAGGAGCCGCCAGTGGGAGACGGTTCGGCGCTGGCGTTTTTGGATCTCATTGAGGACGCCGGGTTAAAGGAGCAGGATGTGGTACGTCAAGAAGTCGTCATTGACCGTATCTTCCGGGTGGACGATGGTGATCGTTTTATCATGGCAGTACCCTTCGATGGGCTCCGAGTTACGTTTACTTCGCTGAATCCGCATCCTCTGGTGGGAATTCAGTACTGCGATGTGATTATAGAAGAGGATGTTTACCGGCGGGAAATTGGCCCGGCTCGCACCATCGCCTTCGAGGCGGAGGTGGAAGCACTTCGGGCGGCCGGCCTCGGCCTCGGTGGAAATCTCGACAATACGATCGTCTATAACGACGATCACTGGCTCAACGAACTTCGCTATCCGGATGAGTTGGTGCGCCACAAGGTTCTGGACGTCATTGGCGACTTGCGGCTGGCGGGCTTCGTACGAGGACATATCCTGGCGGTGAAGTCAGCTCACGTGCTGAACACGGCGTTGGCCCGGGCCATTGACGAGGCGTATCGGTGCTGACAGCGACTGTTGGCTGATCGGGAAAAAGGGGTTACCAAATTCGTTACCAATAAACTAAAGGAGTGGACATCATGATTCTGGATACTAACGAGATCAAAAAGATATTGCCACACCGGACGCCTATGCTGCTGGTGGACCGCATCATCGAGCTGGTCCCGTTCGAGTCAGGCATCGGCATCAAGAATGTGACGCTGAACGAGCCGTTTTTCCTGGGGCATTTTCCGGGCAATCCGATCATGCCGGGAGTACTGATTTTGGAGGCAATGGCCCAGGTCGGCGGTATTGCCATGCTGTACCCGGAGGAGAACCGGGGCAAGATTGCCCTGTTCGGGGGGATGGAAAATGTAAAATTCAAACGGCCGGTTGTGCCGGGGGATCAGATGATCATGAAGGCTCATATCGTGCATGTCGTCAAGGGGAATTTTGGCAAATTGCATGCGGAGTCCTTCGTGGACGAGAAACTGGTTGCCCAGGGAGACTTCATCTTTGCCTTGAAACGGCCAGAAAACGGGCTAATTTAAGTGATATTTGATGGTATTGGCTATGTAATCCGTCGAGAACCGAAAAAACAACGGCTTTTCCTGATATCTGGACTGCCAGGATTTCCTGCTCCGCGGGATTATATTATTAGAATATCTGGAAGCATCAGAGAAACATGAAGCCGGCATTTCCTGTAAGGAAGCGGCTGACGGACGAGGAGCGGGATGAAATGGCAGAGCTTGAAGGCGTAAAGATACATGAAACGGCTGTCGTCTATCCGGGCGCTCAGTTGGGAAAGAATGTGGTAATTGGACCGCATTCGGTAATTGGTCCCGAGGTGGTTATCGGTGACGGGACAGTCGTCGGACCTCAGGTTGTTATTACAGGTGCGACCACAATTGGCAAGGATTGCCGCTTCTATCAGTTTTGCTCGGTAGGTGAGGAACCGCAGGATTTGAAGTTCCGGGGAGAGCGTAGTTTTGTCACGATTGGTGACCGCACTACGGTTCGAGAGTGCGTGACGATACATCGTGCAACCGGCGAAGGCGAGAAAACCAGTGTTGGGAGCGATTGCCTGCTGATGGCAACGGTGCATGTGGCGCATAATTGCGTACTGGGCAATCATGTCATCATGTCGAACGCGGCCATGGTGGCCGGGCATGTGCGGGTCGAGGACCGGGTGGTCATCGGTGGTATGACAGGTGTACACCAGTTCGTGAAGATTGGGCGAAACGCGATGGTGGGCGGTTTTTCCCGCTTGTCGCAGGACGTGGTTCCCTATACCATTGTGAACGGTGTCCCTGCGAGAGCCATCGGACTGAACAGTGTGGGTATTTCCCGGGCAGGTGTGCCGTTGGACGCCCGCCGCAAGATTAAGCAGGCGTATAAGATTCTCTACCGGTCCGGGTACAATGTGACGCAGGCGATTGAGGTCATTGAGCAGGAAGTCGATTCCTGTGAGGAAGTCGAACATTTTCTTCGCTTCCTCCGGAATGCGGAGCGCGGTATCTGCCGAGGCCGGAGAGAATCAGAGGCGGAACTCAATTAAAAGAAACAGTTGTTTTACCCACTAAAGGCTTTCGGGGCTCCCGGAGCCTTTTTTCATTGCTTCGTGCCTGAAACTTTTTTCGGTGGAAAGATTTCTCACTGCGGGGTGGTCGCGAATAAAGCGGACGTTGGTAGAAGATGGAGAGGGAAAAAACCGCCAGAAATACAGCGAAACGGGTTACGTTACAATCGGGTATTTTACTATTATATTTCTATCTTCCTTCTTGACGGTTTTATGGTATAATAGTATTACTTGGTGGATTCGGATGAAGTGATCGAATTGTGTCGAATATGTTCTGACACTTATAATGGCAAGGATTGGCACGAGTTGAAACGGGAAATTTGACGCATGATGCGGGAACGTTTCAGGTAGTAAGGAGGACATTCCAATGGTAGGCAATATCCTGCGGGCCGCAAGGGAAGAGCGCGGTCTTTCGCTGAAGGATATCGAGAATGAAACGAGCATTCGGGCTCTGTATATAGAAGCAATTGAGAAAGGCAAACAGGACGTGTTGCCCAGCGAGGTCTATGTAAAGGGATTTATCCGCAATTACGCGACTTTCCTGGGCTTGGATGCAGATGCCCTGGCTCGGCAATACCAAGAGGAATTGCACGGCACCGTTGAGGAAAAGACGGATAAAGTGGTTCCCGTTGCTGTACCGGGTAAGGAGGAGCACGGGCCTTTTACCACGGGTTCTGATTTCAAGGAACGCGTCGAAAAGTCCCATCGAACGCAGCATATCCTGATTGCTTTGGGAATCGTGATAGGGCTTTTCGTGGGCAGTATCTATTATTTTTTCGGAGATGATGCGGTAAAGAAGAGGGAACAACCATCTCCGGTATCGCAACAGGTGCCCTCGGCAACAAATACAACCTCTGCGCCGGCGGTTCCTGTGCCGGCACCGGCAGTGGCGCCGGCAACACCTCCGGTATCTGCGCCACCATCGGCGCCCGCCGATTCGGCGGCGAGCCCGAAACAACCAGACTCAAAGGCGGGGGCGGTTAATGTCACGGCCAAGTTCAACGACCGATGCTGGATGCACGTTATCGCTGACGGACAGGTAATTTACGAAGGGATTGTGGATGCTGGCCAGATGATTTCCTGGAAGGGGAAGGATCGCGTTACTGTAACGGCGGGGAATGCCGGAGCTGTCGATATCGTGTATAACGGCCGGGATTTGGGCCGCTTGGGGAACGTCGGTGACGTTGTCGAAAAGCGGTTCACAAAAGATAAGGTTGAAACTGGGATTTAAATTATGAGACGGAGGCGATACCATGCTTTGCCCTTTTTGCAAGAAGGGAGACAGCCGGGTCATTGATTCCCGTTCGGCCGACGACGGCAATTCGATTCGCCGTCGGCGAGAATGTTCTGCCTGCGGGCGGCGCTTCACGACCTATGAGGTCGTTGAGAAAACGCCGCTCATGGTCATCAAAAACGATGGCCGCCGGGTCGTGTTCGATCGGGACAAGCTGCTCAAAGGGCTTATTCGATCCTGCGATAAGCGCGATATCCCGACGGAACGCGTGGTTAGTCTGGCGGACGAGATTGAGCGTGAACTTCGCAATACGATGGAGCGTGAAGTCACGACGAAGGCTATTGGCGAACTTGTCATGGAGAAGCTGAAGAATTTCGATGAGGTCGCGTATATTCGCTTTGCTTCCGTGTATCGTAAATTTGGCGATATTAGCATGTTCAAGGAGGAACTGGAGGAACTGCTCCGGGAAAAACGGGGGCGGTCCTAAGGGGTTTTCGCTTTCATTTCGGAGGTAAGAGATTGTCCTGGAAATTGGAAGAGCGGCTGCGCGCCCGTCTGCGGCAGGAAAGCGGTTACCAGACGCATTCGCCCGGGGGGCGTACGCGGTTCGCTTTGGCATACCCGAATCTATATCGTGTTGGCATGTCGAATCTTGGCTTTCACATTATCTATGATATTTTGAACCGCCGCCCGGATACGTCCTGCGAGCGGTTTTTTTTACCGGAAAAGTCGGAGCTCGCAGAGTACGAGCGGAGCCGGACGCCGCTTTTGAGTCTGGAGACGCAGACGCCACTGGCGGATTTCTCGGTCATCGGCTTCGCCGTGTCCTTTGAAATGGATTATTTCCATATCCTGTCCATGTTGAAGGCCGGTCGGGTGAAACTCCTTGCAGCGGAGCGGGGAGAGTTTGATCCGTTTGTCATCGCCGGGGGGCCCTGCGCGACCTTCAATCCAGAGCCGCTGGCGCTTTTTTTTGACGCCTTCATCATCGGTGAAGGTGAAGAAACGATACAGGGGTTCATGGAAGCCCTGCATCTCGCTGGATCACATGGCCTGTCGCGGCGGGAGGTGTTGGCGGCGCTGGCCGCGGTCCCGGGAGTGTATGTGCCGTCCCTTTATGAGCCAATCTATGACGAGGCGGGAATTCTGAGAAGCATCAGGCATACCGGAGTACCTTCCTGCGTGAGGCGGCAATGGGTCAGAAACCTGGATGATTATCCGGCGCATACCGTCATCGTTACGGAGGATACTGAGTTTGACCTTTACCTCATCGAGACGGCCCGGGGTTGCGGACGTCACTGCCGTTTCTGCATGGCGGGCTACTGTTTCCGCCGCCCCCGGAATCGGTCACTTACGGCGTTGCGTCAAGAGATTCCTGCAGCGCAGGAGGCGGGAAAACGCGTGGGGTTGATGGGTGCGGCGATTTCGGACTATCCCGGAATTGACGCGCTGTGTAGGGATATCCTGAGCGCGGGTCTGACGATGTCGGTGGCCTCCTTTCGTGCCGATTCGGTAACTACTGTCTTGATGGAATCCCTGGTGAAAAGCGGAATGAAGACGCTGACGTTGGCACCGGAAGCGGGGAGCGCTCGGATGCGAGCAGTCATCAATAAGGGAATCAACGAGGAACATCTTGAGCAGGCAATAGATATGGGAATCGTTGCCGGGATTCTGCGGTATCGCCTGTACTTCATGATTGGGCTGCCGGGGGAGGAGTTGGCTGATGTGGAAGCCATCATCGCGATGGCGAAACGGTTGAAGGGCCGGCTTGAGGCGCGGGGCAACAAGGGAACGCTGACGCTCAGCGTTAACCCGTTTGTCCCGAAACCTTTCACGCCGTTCCAATGGTTGCCGATGGCATCCAAAGAGTATCTGGACGCAGCGGTTCGACGGCTTCGGCAAGGCCTGAAAGGGTGTCGCGGTATTGAAATGCTGGTAGAGCCCCTTCGTGGTGCTCTTGTCCAAGGTGTCCTGGCGCGCGGCGATCGTCGGATTGGGCAGGTGCTTTGTGAAGCGAACGAAAACGGCGGCACTAAAGCGTTTTTCCGCGTTATGAAGCGACAGGGACTTTCGGCGGAAGCGTACCTGTCCCGTCTACGGAGCAAGGATGAGGTGTTTCCCTGGGAGATGTTGGATATGGGCGTCAGCCGGGAATACTTGTGGGCCGAGCTGGAACAGGCCAGGCGAGGGGAAGCAACGCCAGCCTGCTTTGATGGCTGCCAGCGTTGCGGCGTTTGCGGAAGTGAAGAATAGGAGGAAACGATGGCCTTTTCACTGGTTCCCAAAGGGGAGAATCTCTGGGTTGGGCAGTTCTCCTTATTCGCGGAGGATTTTTTGACGCATGGCATTTCCACCCGATTCGGCGGCGTCAGCCGACCGCCGTATGATTCCCTGAATCTGGCGTTACAGGTGGGCGATGAGACGGCGGCAGTTTTGGAAAACCGGCGTCGCTTTGTCACAGCGCTGGGACTTTCGGCGGCAACAATCTGCACGCCGGAGCAGGTTCATGGCAGTCAGGTATACCAGGTGAAACAGGAGGACGCCGGGCGTGGCGCTTTTTCCTATGCCGAAGCCATTCCGGGGACGGATGCTTTGATGACAGATGTCCCTAACCTGCCGCTGTTCCTCTGCTACGCCGATTGCACGCCGGTATTACTGTTTGATCCGGTTCATCGGGTCGTCGCCATAGCACATGGAGGGTGGAAAGGGACGTTGCAGAATATCGCCGCCAGGACGGTCCGGGCGATGGAAGACAGTTTTGGTACGAAGGCGGCGGAGTGTCTTGCGGCCATCGGCCCGGCCATTGGAGCGGAATGCTATGAGGTGGGGGAAGAAACCGCCCGGTTTTTCCGGGAAACGTATCCGGCGTCTTTCTCCGAGGTCTTGCAACAGGAGAACGGTCATATTCGACTAAATCTGGCGCTCATGAACCGCCGGCAGCTTGAAGCTGAGGGCCTTTTGCCGGAGCGGATTGACAGTGCGGCGGTCTGTACCCGTTGCAATGCCCAGGTATTCTATTCCTATCGTGCGGCCGGCGGGAAAACAGGACGCATAGCTGCTGTAATCGCGATTCGTTGATAAGGCCGCTTATAACCGGCAGGGCAGGAATATGTTAATGAGGAAAGAGAAAACATGGACAACGTCATTCGCATCCGGGGCGCCCGGGAACATAATTTGAAAAACATCAATCTCGAAATACCGCGGGATAAGCTGATTGTCATCACTGGCCTGTCTGGGTCAGGGAAATCGTCATTGGCCTTTGACACGATTTACGCTGAAGGCCAGCGACGCTATGTGGAGTCGCTGTCCTCGTATGCCCGACAGTTTCTGGGGCAGATGGACAAGCCGGAGGTGGAATCCATTGAGGGATTGTCCCCGGCCATCTCCATCGACCAGAAGACGACGAGCCGCAATCCCCGTTCTACGGTAGGAACGGTGACGGAAATCTATGATTATTTGCGGCTATTGTTTGCCCGCGCTGGGCGGCCGCATTGTCCCAAGTGCGGGAAACCGATTACCCAACAGACAATCGATCAGATGCTTGACCAGCTTACGGATTTGCCGGAACGAACAAAGCTTCTCATCATGGCGCAGGCGGTCCGGGGGAAAAAGGGGCAACATCGGCAGGTTCTCGACCAGATAAGACGAGACGGCTTTGTGCGGGTGCGGATTGATGGAGAAATGTATGACGTCAGCGACACGATTACGCTGGAAAAAAACAAGAAGCACACCATCGAGGTGATTGTCGACCGGCTTGTGGTACGGGACGGGATACGCCAGCGGTTGGCGGATTCGATGGAAACAGCGCTGAAAGTTGGGGCCGGCGTGGCCTACGTCCAGGTCGTGGATGGTGAACTATTGATGTTCAGCCAGAATTTCGCCTGTGTGGATTGCGGTATCAGTCTGCCGGAAATCGCGCCGCGCATGTTTTCCTTCAACAGCCCTTTCGGCGCCTGCTCGGAATGTGGCGGCATCGGCAGTCACATGGAATTTGATCTCAGTCTTGTCCTGCCGGATCCGGAACTGACCTTTGCTCAGGGGGTGATAGCACCACTGTCGAAAAATACCGGCAGCTACACCATGTGCCAGATCGCGGCGGTACTGGAGCGATACGGCTATACGCTGGACACGAAATGGTGCGACGTGCGGAAAAAGGTGCAGGAAATCCTGCTGAACGGTTCGGGTGAGGAGGCGTTTGACTACGGCTATGTGAATTTGTATGGCGAGTATAAGGAATATCACAGTACCTTCGAAGGTGTGTTGCCGCTTTTGGACCGGCGCTATCGTGAATCCGACTCTGACGAGATGCGTGAGACGTACGAGAACTATATGACGGTAGAACCCTGCACAGCCTGTCACGGCGCTAGGCTGAAGCCCGAAGCACTTTCCGTGACCGTTGGCGGCAAGAATATTTACGAGGTCACGTGCCTGACCATTCGCGACGCCGACGCTTTTTTCGGGGGGATTGACCTGACGGCGCGAGAGCAGAAGATTGCGGCCCGGATTTTGAAGGAGATTCATTCGCGTCTGGGTTTCCTGATCCATGTGGGGCTGGATTATCTGACGCTGGCGCGGGCTGCCGGGACGCTTTCCGGCGGTGAAGCGCAGCGCATTCGGTTGGCGACGCAGATCGGTTCTGGTCTTGTCGGAGTCCTTTACATCTTGGATGAGCCGAGTATCGGCCTCCATCAGCGTGACAATGACCGCCTGCTGGCGGCCCTCAAGCATCTCCGTGACTTGGGAAATACCTTGATTGTTGTCGAGCATGATGAGGATACCATGTACGCCGCCGACCATATTATCGACATCGGTCCCGGAGCAGGTGAGAATGGCGGAAGCATTGTGGCCCAAGGAAACGCGGACGCCATAAAGAAAGTGCCAGAATCCATCACCGGACAGTACCTGAGCCGGAAGAAATATATCCCCGTGCCCGAGGTGCGCCGCCAGGGAAACGGGAAATACCTGGAAATCGTTGGCGCCGCAGAAAACAATCTCAAAAATCTACGGGTGAAATTTCCGCTGGGCGTCATGACGCTAGTTACCGGTGTTTCCGGCTCCGGCAAGAGCACGCTGGTCAACGAGATCCTGTATAAAGGCATTGCTGCCAGACTTTATCACGCCAAAGGCAAACCGGGACGCCATAAGGTCATCCACGGGTTGGAGAATATTGACAAGATCATCAATATCGACCAATCACCCATTGGTCGTACGCCACGTTCCAATCCTGCAACCTATACCGGCGTTTTTGACGCCATTCGTGAACTGTTCAGTCAGACGAGTGAAGCGAAGATGCGCGGATACAAGGCCGGACGTTTCAGTTTTAACGTCCGGGGCGGCCGTTGCGAGGCTTGTCGTGGCGACGGTATCATCAAGATTGAGATGCACTTCCTACCCGATGTCTATGTGCCTTGCGAAGTCTGCAAAGGTGCCCGCTACAACCGGGAAACACTTGAAGTCAAATACAAGGGGAAAACAATTGCCGATGTCCTCAATATGACCATCGACGAAGCCGTCATCTTTTTCCAGAATGTGCCGAAGATTGCCCGGCGGCTTCAGATCATCCAGGATGTTGGACTGGGCTATATTCGCCTTGGGCAACCGGCGACGACGCTTTCTGGTGGCGAGGCGCAGCGCGTCAAGCTGGCGACAGAGCTGTCCCGCCGTTCCACAAGTCGGACACTCTATATTCTGGACGAGCCGACGACGGGACTTCATACGGCTGATATCGCTAAACTGCTCATTATCCTTCAGCGGCTGGTTAAAGGCGGCGATACGGTCATCGTCATCGAGCATAACCTTGATGTCATAAAGACCGCCGACTACATCATCGATCTTGGACCGGAGGGCGGCGACAAGGGTGGAGAAATCGTTGCTGTTGGAACTCCGGAGGAAATCGTTAAGGTGAAGGAGTCTTATACTGGACAGTACCTGGAACGGGCTCTTAGGGAAACATATTGAAACTAGCGATATGTGCGGGCGGAACGACGGCCGGTGCCGGATGATGGCCCGGTATGAATGTACCGGGCAAGATGCTTTCTTGGCTGTTGAATACTGGCGAATACAACGACGGAAAGCAAGCGAATTCGATGAAAAACTTGACAAATGCTACTGGGTATGTTATTTTTATCGATGGTCACGGATTCGACTGGTTACCACAACACGCATATGCTTATTGGCAAATACGGCAGTTTTCTTTCGAAGGAACTTACCGGACGGTTACAGTTGGGGTCCGACTACCAATAGAATCGGAGAGGTGTCCGAGTGGTCGAAGGTGCTTGACTCGAAATCAAGTGTGGTGATGAGCCACCGTGGGTTCGAATCCCACCCTCTCCGCCAGTAAAATCAAGGCCCTGCGTTAATCGTAGGGTCTTTTCTATTTTGTTCGGAAATAGCCCGTGAATCCATCGTGAGTCCAAAAGAGAGGAGTAAACAATCATGGCTAGAAAATTTTACGCGGTATCTCTAATTTATAGAGACGAGGCGAAACTTCTGAACATAAACAACTACAGCAGCGCAGTCCATGTTTTCAACACGGAAGAAGAACGTGATGACTGGGTATACGAACGAATCGAAATTAGGGCGTGGGCGAAAGCGAGCGACCCAGTCGTCCGGCGAGCAAAAGCACGATTTAAAAAAACAGGGATTCAAGACGATGAATGGGGAATGCCGTATATCATTCACGAAGGAGACAAGAATTGATGGCTACCGATATCTGCAAAGTCTACTGCTACGGTGACTTCCTGGTGGGAGAGCTTCCTGGCGCTGCCCCCGATATCACGGTAGACGAAGCCATGAAGGCCCTGGGCTATCAGTACGAGTTCGTGACCTGGAAACCGGATCCGGACGACGACTGGGAAGAAACGTATCCTTGCTACGCCCAGGGGAGCGGCTGGTTCCGGGAAGAACTCGACCCGTTCGAGCTCTCGATTCGCTGGGGGTCTCCCGAGGAATAATCGGGGGTACAAGTAAAAATAGGGGTTATTTTAGGCTTCTGGGCAAAATGCCTGGAAGCCTTTTGTGTT
Source organism: Selenomonadaceae bacterium (assembly GCA_016280345.1). Lineage (GTDB taxonomy): Bacteria > Bacillota > Negativicutes > Selenomonadales > Selenomonadaceae > RGIG3544. Next base: position 26,200 of record JAEEGN010000026.1, read on the forward strand.
ATTTTTTATGACAGAAAGGAATTGATAATTATGTTCAACTACCAGATTTACAGCATTAATGAGAACGATGTTGATTTATCTTCAATTCGCTTCTTGGTTGAAGTATCTGATGTCCTGGAAGTGGAGTACGAGAACGACGGCTTAACGGTTCCACTGGACAAGACCAGGGGAACGGATTTGCTGGAACCGAATACGCTTTACGAGATTGAAGGCTATCCGGAAAACTATATCTACACCAATGATTGCGGCAAGAAAGAGGTCTATATCAAACGCATTAGGTGAGGGGGAGATAGTTGTACTGATGGGCGAGAATGGCGAGCCCGATAATTGCTTGGAGAATCAAGCCGATGATTAACTTTTGTGCCGATGGTTTAGAGTTTGTCAGGGGGCCTCCCGAGAAATAAATGGAGGTCCCTCTTCGACTCATAAGCAAATAGTGATTATAAAACAAGAGATTTCGACGAAAGGATTTTTATTAGCTTTGACGAATATATATTTATAACAAATGATTGATTGCCTGATTCTGATTTAATCGGTGTGACATTTTCACAGGAGGAAGCCATCATGTTACCACTGGATACCATCAGGGCGGGGATTTATGGTCACGCAATCGGGGACGCGCTTGGCGTTCCAGTTGAGTTTGAGTCGCGGGAGGCGCTGGCGGCAAATCCGGTTGTGGATATGCGTCCTTCGGATGATTTACCGGCGGGAACCTGGTCGGACGATACGTCCATGACGCTGGCGCTTTTGGAAAGCCTGGCGCGGCTCGGCCGTATCGACTACGCTGACATCATGGACAACTTCGGACGCTGGGTGAACGAGGCGGCTTTCACCGCTACCGGCGAGCTTTTCGATATCGGCCGCGGAACCCGGCAGGCCGTGATGAAGCACTTTGACGGCATACCGCCGGTGGAGTGCGGCGGCCGGAGCGATAACGACAACGGCAATGGCTCGCTCATGCGGATTGCTCCGCTGACGCTTTATCTCTACGCAAAACAGGGTGAGGCGCTGAGCGAGGACGCGATGGCGGCGGTGCATGACGTTTCCGCCCTTACCCACGGCCATGCCCGGAGCAAGATGGCCTGTGGCATCTATACCCTGCTGGCCGTCCGGCTTCTTGCGGGGCGGAAAATTTACGGCGCGGTGGTGTCCGCGATGGAAGCCGCGAAAGCGTTCTATAGAGGCCGGGAAGAATACGCCCCGGAGATGGAGACGTATCGGCGGCTATGGGAGCCGGATTTCGCCACCCTGCCCGAGGACGCTATCGCGAGCAGCGGCTATGTGGTCGATACTCTGGAGGCGGCTCTCTGGTGCCTGCTCAATACATCGGACTACGAGGCCTGCGTCCTCAAGGCGGTCAATTTGGGCGAGGACACCGACACCGTCGCCGCCGTCGCTGGAGGACTGGCGGGAGCCGCTTATGGCTGGGAGGCGATTCCTCGGAAATGGCTGGCGGCCCTGCAGAACGGCGCAGAGATTGAGAAACTGTGCGCGGCATTTGGGGAAATGCTAGCACAGGAGGCGTGACGGAGCAAGAATTGCCTTGGAGCAGATCGAGTGGAGGAATCGGCAATGGCCAAGAAAACCTTGTTGATGGTTCTGGTCATCATGTTTATGGTCACCAGCATGGTACTGGCATCAAGCAATAAAAGGAATCCCCGGGAAGAGCATCCGCCAGCTGCTGGAGGGGTATTGGGAATCGTTTGGATGAACGATATCAACCCGCCGACGTTCAAGCGGGAAAACGTGGAGTATGCCTTGTCGTTCATCCGAAGAAACTGCTATCACACCTGGAACGTGCAGCTTGCCCAGGACGATTATGTGAACTTCATGGCCGAGAACCCTGACCTTAAAGGAAAGACACAGATGAACCGGGCCATGGCGTTCGGAAGGGAGTATGGCTCCCGATATACCTATGTTCTTTTCCTCATGCCGTGGGATGTCAATGTCAATAAGACAACCTTCCGCAGCAATTATCCGGAATATGACGGCATGGAACTGAAAGACGTCTCGCTGACCGTATCGTTCATTCTGGTCGATGCCGAATACGCAGTCAATAACGGCGGAGTGTCAAGCCGCTGCACGAACAAGCGGAAACCGGTCCCGGAACTCGTGGATTCCCTGTTTCCTGATGCAATCGATAAGATTTTCCATAGCTGCAGGAGTTATTTCAATCCTTCTCCGGCGGGAAGCACTATCGGGAAAAGAACAAATACTGCTCCATCTGTAAACTGGTGAAAAATGATCGAAAAACTAGCCAAGAGAGTGGCGCTGGTATGGAAAAACAGAAGCTGGTCGTAAGGCCGCCATGTCCGCATTGTGGTTCGAGAAACGTCGCTTGGATTCAATGGGGACGCCCCCGGGCGCGAGTCGGGTTCAGTGAGCAGCTTAAACGGCACGAGATTACCCTCGGCGGTTGCTTTATGTCGGTAAACAGTGAACGGTGGGAGTGCAACGAATGCGGCTTTCGCTTCGGGAATATTGGTTTGGCAGTCTGTCTTTTGGCGATAAGCAAGAGAGATAAGAAAATACGGGATAGGCTCCCGCAATTAGGAATCCTTCCGTTGAAACAAGAGGAAAGCCCCATTCCCGGATATATCACTGCTCACGATAAATCTTGGCGCAACGAAAAAGAAATCAAGGATAGCCAGATTTGCGGCTGCTTCAACTGTTTGAATTTCTTCGTCCCCGCGCAAATCAAGGAGTGGGTTGAGGATATCCTGGATCAAAAGACCGCGCTCTGCCCTTATTGCAGTATGGACGCTGTTATTGCCGATGCTTCCGGGTATCCGATGACAGAGGAGTTCTTCAGGAAGATGAACGAGTATTGGATTCGAATTTGAAACGGGTTGACTATGATATGTATCATAACTACGTATGGTCCGGCTATATTCTTTGATGTCTGGGCGAGGTGTTTTATTCCAGTTCAACGAGTGCTGTTGTGATAGCTGGTTCCGTGAAGAAGTAGACCCCTTCGAGCTCTCGATTCGCTGGGAACCTCCCGAGGGAATCCTCGAGCGGGTTCAACGAATAAGCAATAACTGGTTATAAAATAAGGAATTTCTACAAAGGATTTTCCAGTATCTTCATCGAATTATTCAGTGAAA
>JAEEGN010000209.1 GCA_016280345.1 Selenomonadaceae bacterium
CAACCGATCCCACGCCGTCACGGCGATACCAGTCCGCCAAGGCGTTCCTCAAGGAACTCAAAGCACTTCGGTTCAAGATGGCGGTGACGTCTAAGCTAGGTTCGCGTAAGGCGAAGACGACGATCATTGCGGCGTCTATCGGAATCGTTGTTTTTGTCGGTATAGTTGTCTTAAACAACGAAAGAATGCGCACCGAGGTAGCTGCACAAAAAAAGGAAATCGCCAGACAAAGAAAAGAAATGTCCGCCCAGCATGAACGCGTAGATTGGCAGAACAAGGAAATGTCCGCTCAGCGCGAGCAGATTGATCGGCAGAACAGGAATATGACAGCCCTGCGTGAGCAGATTGACCGCCAGAACACGGAAATGTCTGCCCATCAAAAGCAAATTGACAGGCAGAGCAAGGAAATATCCAGCTATCGCGAAGAGATTGCCTGCCAACAAGAGAAGATCAGTAGCCAGAGCAAGGAAATCGGCGACAAGCTAGACGAAATAACTCGTCAGCGTGATGAAATTGCGCGTCAGCAAGAGACAATCAAGAGCCAGAGCAAAGAAATCAATGACAAGATCGGTGAGATTGAGCGCCAGCGCGATGAAATAGCCAGTCAACGAAGGGTGATAGATCAGAGGGCGCAGGAGGTGACTCGGCAGGCAAAGGAGATCACCGGTCAAATTGAGGCACACGCCCTTTTGACTGGGAATGAAACCAACCTGGTGTCCGAACTCCAGTCATTAAGACAGTTCAAGACAGATACGGAGAAGATGATGGCAAAGGCGGAGCGTGAAACCTTGTGGCCTATTTATGCGTCAATATGGAACTTTGACAGATACCCCGAGCAGAGAGTAAGAGATAAAAGAAAGGGCATCGCCGAGATAGCAGTTACAAACAAGACTTGCGCGGCGGAATTGCAGGCGCAGTTGGATAGGCTGTTGGAACTTGATAAACAAACCTGCAATTTGGTGCGGCAGATTTCTGCTTTGCGCGAGAAAGCCAAGGAGAAAGTCAAGAATGGTCAGGATGATGGCGATGAATATCGTCAGGCCAAGGAACTTTATCACAAGCGCATAGGCATCAGCAAAGAATGCAAATCCATTTTCAACAAACTTCCTTCTTCCTCTGGCAGAGCTTCTTCGTATGACATTCCAAGACTCTTAAATGATGTAGAGGACAGACCATGACCTACAGGCACTTCAATAACGAATCCACGCGCTCCAGCGTGCTGAGGGCGGTCGCAAACACCGAAAACGAGGCGGCGTGGCAGAGGCTCTTCGACCTCTATGCCGGTTTCGTCTTCTCCATCGCCCGCTCAAAGGGGCTCAAGGAAGAGGACGCCGATGACATCGTACAGATAGTCTTTACGGATCTCGCCCGGAATCTCCCGACGTTCCAATATGACCGCGCGAAGGGTAGATTCAGGTCATATCTCGCGGGACTCGTCCATTGGCGCGTCACGGACCGGCTCAAGGCGGGGAAGCGCGACATGGAACTGATGGCGTCGTTTGAGGAAGAGGCGAAGTCAACCACCGCCGCATGCGATGCTGCCTTCGAGGAACGTGAATGGCAGGCGGCCGCGCTGGAGGAGGCACTTCGCCGCATCAAGCCCGATGTCCGGCCGGAGCATTACGCGGCGTTCATTGCGAGCACCGTGGAAGGACAAGATACCGAGACCGTCATGCGGCTGTACGGTCTTTCCCGCGACAACCTCTACCAGATCCGCAAGCGCCTCACCGAGAGACTGCGCGAGACGACGGCGGCGGTCCTTGCCGAGATGGACGCTCCCGATGTGCCTGATCCTCGGACTTGATCGCATCGGCGACCAGTGAGACGAGGCCGTGTTCGTTCTTTTCGTCGAGCCACGCCCATTGACCGTTGGGATTGAGCTCCAGAAACCACAACTCGCCGTCCTTCCGGATGAAGTCGAAGCGTCCGAATCTGTAGCCGGTCTCGTCCATGAAGCCTTTGATGGCGCGTTCTTCCGCTGGAGTGAGTTCGCAGCGCGGCCAGGAGATCGGATTCACGAAAAGCGCCTTGCGCGAATCCTCGCCGGCAAACGACTCACGCGGAGCGTTCGCTGCGTATGTCTTTCCGGCGATGTAGACGACCGTTACCTCCTCCTCGCCTTTTATTCGCCCCTGGACGAACCAGGGATAGCACAAGTCGAGCGCACGTGGATCAACTTCTTTTACGAAGAACACCTTGTCCTGTCCGATAGGCGTTTGCGTCATCGACTTGACGACCCATCTGCCGCTTTCGAGTTCTGCAGGTAGTTCGCCGTGGAAGAAATGCCATGGCGCGACATGGAAATATCTTTGTGCGGCGAGCTGTTGACGAAGTTTGCCGTACTTGTTGTTTTGGCTTCTGACGAGTGTAACGAGGCCTCGGCTCTGGCACTCGCGGAAGAAGTCGTTGAAAAGTTCGTCGGTCTCCTCCCGTCGCCAGTTCTCGACACAGCCGAACTTCGGTATGTCGATGAGCTCGAAATACATGGGCTTGCGCAGATAGAAGGAGGTCAGCGACTTCTCCGTGATTTCCCTTCCATTCGTTTTGTCCGCGATTCGGAAACCGTTGCGGTGAAAATCCCAGGCGAAATCCTCCGGCTTGTCAATATTGAAACGCAGAACTCCGTCTGCGTTCAGTTCCCTCATGACGATGTCGGTCGTTTCGTCTTGGCTGCAGGTCGAGATGAAGATCATGGTTGGGTGCCCTCTGGTACGTTGTCGGTAGATCGGGGCTGGCAAGCCAGCCCCGATCTCTGCCGAGTTTACGGCTTTTTTTCAGTCCCACGAGCGCTGATCGTCAGCGACCCAGGCACCGCCGCTCATGCAATGTGTCGGCAAGGTAGACCATCTGACGCCACCCTGTTCGGCAGGACCGAGGCTGGCGACGCTGGTCGCTATGTCATTAGGTGTCATTGTTTGTTTCCTTTGTTTGTTTTTGGTTAACCACTGCAGCGGACACCCGTCCGTTGCATACTGACATACGAAGGTTATTCTCGAATCTGACAAAAAATCTTTTCGTCGCAGAGATTGATGAGCGCAGGGTCGTGGCTGACGACGAGGACG
>JAEEGN010000210.1 GCA_016280345.1 Selenomonadaceae bacterium
ATGACAAGCGGCACGCCGATACCGCCGCGGACGGCGAGATACCCGCGGCAACCCGTCGCCTCCATGCCGAAGGCGAGCGTCTTCCCCGCCGCGGCGCTGACCGCCCCGTAGCGGGGCAACGGCGTCCCGTCCAGTGACGCCCGCATATCGTCCCCCGTCAGCGCGAACCACGCCGCTTCCTCGAAGCACAGTGTCGCGCCCACAAAGGTCATTTCCAGCACCGCCTCGCCGCCGGCGTTGCCGACGAGCCGGTTCGCCGCCGCGAACGCGTCCGCATCCATGACGCCGGCCGGGCGTATGCCGCTGGCCTGATAGCCGAAGCGCCCCGCGGCCTGCACCGTCGTCCAGGGACCGGGCTTTTTTACGAGGATGCCCATGACGCGCCGCCCTCCTTTGCCAGCCGCTCATACTCCTGCGCCGAGACCGGCACGAAGCGGATATAGTCCCCGGCCTCGCAGAGGACGGGCTTCTCGCGTTCCGGATCGTAAAACGCGACGGGCGTCCGGCCGATGAGCCGCCAGCCACCCGGCGAGGCCATCGGATAAACGCCCGTCTGGCTGCCGCCGATACCGACGGAGCCGGCCGGAATCGTCACCCGCGGCGAGGGCAGACGAGGCGCGGCAATCCGCTCGTCCATCCCGCCCAGGTAGGCAAATCCCGGTAAAAAACCCAGCATATAGACGCGGTACTCCCGTCCCGCGTGAATCGAAACAATCTCCCGCTCGGAAAGGCCCGTGATCCGCTCCATGTCCCCCATATCCTCGCCGTAGGCGCCGCCATAGCAGCAGGGGATCTCGAGAACGCGCCGCGCCCCTTCGCCGCCCTCCGCCCCGGCGAGGTCGCAGGCCTCGACGCGGGCGCGCAGCGCGGCGAAAGAGATGACGGCGGGATTGTACTCGATGAGGAGCGAACGATACGTCGGGATCATCTCCCGGACGCCCGGGACTGCCTCCGCCGATAGCGCCTGCCGCAACGCGTTGACCCGACGGTTCACCGCCTCGTCGATGACGTTGCCAAACTCCGCTACCAGCGCCCGGTCGCCCGCGGGAAGAATCTTCAGCGTTCCCACGCTTACTTCGTAGCCTCGAGGAACTCATCCAGCACGGCGCGGCGGAGCTTCTCGTAGAGCTCCGGCTGCCTGCCGCCTACCGGCGCGCCGTCGAGCTGGTTCACCCGCAGGCAGAGATTGCTCGAGCTCGTGACCAGGATTTCCTCGGCCGCCCGCAGTTCATCCAGCGTGTACGGCGTCTCGCTGACGGCGATGCCGAGCCGCTTCGCCTGACGGATCAGATGCGCCCGCGCGATGCCGGGCAGGATCAGCTCGTCCGTCGGCGCCGTGAAGAGCTTGCCGTCCTGAATGATGTGGCAGTTGCTGTGGGCGCACTCCGTCACGCGGCCGCCCGGACGGTAGAGGATCGTCTCCTTGCAGCCGTGCTTCTTCGCCTTCTCCGCCGCCATGACGGACGGGATCAGGTTCAGCGTCTTGATATTGCAGTGGAAGAACCGGGTGTCCGGCGCCGTGATGACCTGGATCGGCGTCGAGCCGTCGGCGATCTCCGCCGGAATCAGCATGACCCAGAGATTGGCCGGTCCCTCCGGGAACGCGTGGTTGCGGATGCCCGTCCCGCGCGTCACCTGGTAATACACGAACAGATTGCCCGTATCCACCTTCTTCACCAGATCGTTGAGGAGATTCTTGAGCTCCTGCTTCCCGATGGGCATGGTGATATCCAGCAGCGCCGCGCTGTTGAAGAAGCGGTCCACGTGCTCGTCAAGGGCGAAGATGTGGTAATTCCGGGCCGGACCCGCGTCATAGACGCCGTCGCCAAACCAGTGGGAACGGTCGTTCATGGGAATCGACATCTTCTCCAGTTCGTCGTATTTACCATTATAATAACCAAGATTCTTCAAGATGCTTTCCTCCTCGTATTTTCCGCGGCCTCTTCCAGGCCCGCCTCGATTTCTTCGCTGAGCGCGTCCAGGATCTCCTTCCCCACGGTCCCGTCGAAACCGTCCACGTGCGCGACGCGCTCATGGGTAATCCCGTCCACGCTGCCGATGCTCACCGTCTCCTCGAGATAGGCCGACGCCCAGTCGTAAGAGGGCATCAGGTGCCTGCCGGCGAGAATTGACAGATAGGCGGCAAGCCCGTAAGCGCCCCAGTTCGACACGCTGGCGATGACGAGGTAATCCACCTTCACCACGCAGGGAACGAGGGAAAGCTCCTTCTCGATCACCTCCGCCAGATTGCCCATGCCGATCTCGTTGCCGCCATCCCCGACACCGACCGTCGTCACGCCGTACTCGGCGGCGATGGCGAACAGGATATCCGTCGGCGCGTTGTGCTCCCGGATCGAAAGCCCCCGCATATTCGCGTAATCACCCTGGGCGTTCAGCCCGCACCGCTCAATGGAAATCAGGCCCACCGGGCGATAGGCTTCCATCTGCTGCCGGAAGAATCCCTCCTCCGAACCCACCGGCGCCCCCAGCGTCTCAAAGCCGCGGATTGTGAACAGGGCCTCGTTCTCCGGCTCGGTGACGATCACCGGCCGGAAGCCCATCTCCCGCAGCACGCTGGCCAGCACGGCGGTTCCCGTCGGGCCGTCCGTCTCCGGATAGCCCGCCACGTAGAAGCCCGTCGTCATGAAAACGACGCCCCGCTCCCAGGAAAAGATTTCCTCCGCCGCCTGCCGGCAGTAATCCGCCGCCATGTGCGGCCGGAGCTGCGTCATGCCCCGCTGGGAATGGCGCAGGATGATGTCCTCGATATGCATATTCTCCCCTCCATTACTCTGATCGGCGTCAGCGAAATCAGCCAGCCCGCGTGCTGAAGCCCTCATACTCCACTTCCTCGCCCTGCTTCTCGCGCTCCACGACCTCTTCCTCATAGGTGAAGCACTCGTTGGCAATGTCCTTGCTGAGCCAGATGAGGCAGATGAGATTCGGGATCGACATGAGGCCGTTCATCGTATCGGAGAAATTCCAGACGATTTCCAGCGTCGTCGTCGCCCCGACGAAAGTGATCAGCGAGAAAACAACACGATAGGCCATGATGACGGCCCGGCTGCTCACGAGGTATTCCAGCGACTTCTCGCCGTAATACTCCCAGCCCAGGATCGTCGAGAACGCGAAGAGCGCCAGGGAAATCGAAACGATGATCGGCGCCGCTTCGCCGAAAGCCGACTTAAAGGCCAGAATCGTGAGGTTCGCGCCGGAAACGACCTTGCCCGTCGCCGGGTCGATCTGTCCCAGAGCGCCCGAAGACGCGATGACGAGACCCGTCAGCATGCAGATGATCATGGTATCGAAGAAAGTACCCGTCATATTGACGTAGCCCTGCCGCGAAGGATGGTCGGTGCGCGCCGCCGCCGCCGCGATCGGGGCCGAGCCCATGCCCGCCTCATTGGAGAAAACGCCGCGGGCCACGCCCCAGCGCATCGACGTCAGCATCGAAGCCACGATGGTACCGCCCACGCCGCCGGCCACCGCGTCGGTGGAGAAGGCCATGCGGAAGATTTCCGCCACGCCCGCCGGGACAGCGGAGAAATTCAGCCCGATGGCAATCACCGCCGCGATGAAGTAAAAGACCGCCATGAAGGGAACGACGATGCTCGACACCTTGCCGATACTATGAATGCCGCGCACCAGGATCAGCAGCGAGAACAGCGTGATGACCGCGCCCGTGACCGTCGTGGAGACGCCGAAACTCGTATGGATCGCCGCGGCGATGGAATTCGCCTGCGTCATATTGCCGATGCCAAAGGACGAAAAGACCGCGAACAGCGCGAAAAGCGTGGCCATGAGGCCGCCGAAAGCGCCGCCGATGCCATGCTTCATGGCGTACATCGGGCCGCCCGCCATCTCGCCGACGCTGTTGACCTCGCGATACTTGACCGCCAGCACCGACTCGCCGTACTTCGTCGAAAGGCCGAAGGCCGCGCTGACCCACATCCAGACCAGCGCCCCCGGGCCGCCGAGGACCATCGCCGTCGCCACGCCGACGATATTGCCGGTACCGACGGTGGCGGAGAGCGCCGTCATCAGCGACTGGAAAGGCGAAATATCGCCCTCATGCTTCTCCTTGCGCTGCGTGATCATGCTGATGGCGTAAAACAGATTCCGCCACGGCAGGAACTTCAGCCGGATCGTCAGGAAGACGCCCGTGCCGACGAGCAACGTCAGCATGATCGGCCCCCAGACGAAATTGTTCACGTCGTTCAAGAGCTTGGAAATGTCCATTGAAAACCCCTCCCCAAAAAATCAGGCGCCAGGCGCGCCCCAGAAAAAAACAATGGGCGCCGGACCGCTCGCGGCCGGAAGCGCCATTGCTTATGTGCTACAGTATAAAATCTGGAAAAGCCGTTGTCAATTCAGGAACCGCAATAATAATGTATACATGAGCGCCGTCCCGTCCCCATCCGCGGCCCCGAAGCCGGAGAAATTCAGCTGCCGCCGGCATTTCCGCCCCCTCGCAAAAGCCAAGCCCCGCCAGATGAATAATCCGGCGGGGTATTCGCAAAAAAAGGTCTGGCACCTCTCACCGAAGGGCGGAGGGAACGGGGCGCGGATGGATTTCGTTCCTCAAATAATAGACACTATGAAAAGCGTTTTGTTCAGTAGAAAAAATCAAAAACAGCCGGGCAAAAACACGATAAAGCCCGAAATATCAAGCTCTTTGCCATTCGTACCCATTGGTTAGTTTGTCTTTTTGACTTTTTTTATCGTCAAAGACAATCAAACAAGTCACCCCCGCCGGGCGCCTTTTTCTTCGCTTCACGCCGCCACGTTGCGCCAAAGGAACACCGGCGAAACCCGTTCTCGTATAACTTCCGCATAAACCCCGGCGTTTGCTCTGCCTGCCTCCTCGGCTGGAGGGCGGCGAGGGCAACTTCGCTTTGCAGTAACCTTCATTCTCGCCACACGCTTCGTTTTGGCGCATTGTTTCAAGTGAAACATTTTGGGCCCAATCGCAAAATGAATCTGCTGTCATTTCCACGCTGTCCCCTGCCGGCCTTCTCCCTGTCCGCCGGGCCGCATCAGTTCACCGGGCTGTTGCCTTCCTCCGAGCGGAGGGCCCGGCCGGGCCTCCCTGCAGGGCGCCATGGAAAAAGGGGCTGCCGCACGTTTTGGTTTACGTGCGGCAGCCCCGCCACGATGGCGAAAAGCGCAACGCATGGAAAAACCGGCTGGCCCGAATCTGCCCCATCAGGCAGCGGGCCGCCGGTTTTCTCCCGCCGCGGGCCGTATCAGAACGGAGGTGGAAGCGGCTGCTGGTCGGCGTAGTCCAGCAGCGCCGGGATGTCAAAGACGCAGCTTTCGGCCGCGCTGCCCTCGGCGGCGACGCGCAGGCGCTCTTTCGAGGCGTATTTCACCGTCAGCGAGTAGCCGGGGCGATGGACGTTGTTTTTCTTGTAATAGCCGTTGTACCGGGGAATGCCAAGTTCTTCGATCCGTTGGGCCAGCCCGGCAACGTACGCGGCGCTGACGGTTCCGGTATAGTCCATGGCGATGTAGGAGGGGCCCATGACGCGGAATTCCATCTGCCAGCCGCCGTCTTTCCGCTTGATTTCCCAGCTGTAGCTGCCGGCCGGCCAGCGCCGGCTGAGCCCGTAGGAGCCGCCGTAGTTCCGGAAGGACAGGGAGAATTGCTCGACGTCCCGGGAGTCGATGGTTTTGGGCGCGTCCTTCGACAGATCCTGGATGGCCAGCTCTTTCTCCAGCGCTTCCGGGCGGACGAAGCGATAATAGTGCCCCTCGTCGTCCAGGATCATCTCATGCGCCGTGAGGGCCCCGTCGTCCCCGACCTGGAGCGCCGACATCGCGCCGAAGCTCCGATCCGTCTTGTCGCCGGCGTTTTCCAGATACGTTACGCCCTCCCCTGTCTCCACCCGGAAACGATACGTCTCCGTCCATTTCCCGAAGGTTACGGTCAGCTCGTTCCCCCGGAAGTCGAGCGTCGTTTCCCCGTTGACGTCCACCCAGTGACCTTCCAGATGGCTGCTCTTCCCGCAGCCCGCCAGGCTGCCGAAGCCAAGGGCCAGCAATCCGGCCACGATTGCCAGCAGCCGTTTCCACGTCTTCCCGTTCATTTCCGTGCCTCCTCTGCCGCGCGACCGCCCTCCGGGAAGGATTCCCGCCGCGGGCCGCCGCGTTTTTTCCATCATACCATAACCGGCGGCGGCGCGCCAGCAAAAAAGCCGCCGCTTTTCCCCCGCCGGATTTTCCGGAAAGCCAAAAGAGGCTGTCGCACCGTTTACGCGCGACAGCCTCTTTTTCATTTCCCGTATGCGTTTTACTGCCCCAGAAGTTCCCGGACAATCGTATTGACCAGCTTTCCGTCGGCGCGGCCCTTGACCTTCGGCATGAGCTCTTTCATGACCTTGCCCATGTCTTTCGGCGTCGCGGCTCCGGTGGCCGCAATGGCCTCTTTCACCAGCGTCCGGACTTCGTCTTCGGTGAGCTGCTGCGGCAAGTACTCCATCAGGATGGCGATCTCGGCTTCGTTTTGCTTCACCAGGTCGTCGCGGCCGCCTTTCTGGAATTCCTCGATGGAATCCCGGCGCTGCTTGACTTCCTTGCCGATGACGGCGAGGACGTCGTCGTCGGTGAGTTCCTTCTTGCCGTCGATCTCCTGCTGGCGGATGGCCCCGCGCACCATGCGGATGACGCTCAGGCGCTCCTTGCCGGCCTCGCGGGCCTTCATGGCCTCTTTCATGTCAGCCGTCAGTTTTTCCTTCAGCGACACGTTTCTTCCTCCCGTCTCATGCCCGGAACTTGCGCTTGCGCGCCGCTTCCGACTTCTTCTTGCGACGGACGCTCGGCTTCTCATAGTGCTCACGTTTGCGGACCTCAGCGAGGGTGCCCGCCTTCTGGCATGTGCGCTTGAACCGGCGCAGGGCGCTGTCAATGCTTTCGTTCTTGCCCACTTTCACTTCGTTTGCCATGTATCATTCCCCCCCTCCGAACTTGTTGGGAGTGCATTCATAACCATACCGTACCATTATACACGATAAAGCGGCGTCATGCAATCTTTAACATACTATATTCGCCGCCAATCGCCAAATTCCTGCCGGACCGGGTGTGAAATTTTAGTCCCATTTATTTTCTGGCGGAAGTTCCGGCGTACCCGGCACCGGTTCCCGGGCGCCGTCAGCCCGGAGGCCACTGCATGGAGCGACCGCCCAGGATATGGAAGTGCAGGTGCTTCACGGTCTGGCCGCCTTCCTCGCCGACGTTGGTGACGACGCGAAAGCCCTTCGCGGAAAGGCCCTGCGCTTTCGCCACCTCCGGGATGACGTCGGCCAGGATATGGGCGGCCAGCACCTTGTTCTCCTTACCGAAGTCGAGGACGCTTTCGAGGTGCTTTTTCGGGATGACGAGCACGTGGACCGGCGCCTGGGGCTCCAGGTCCCGGAAGGCGATGACGTCCTCGTCCTCATACACGACGGCGGAGGGAATCTCCCTCTCGGCGATCTTGCAGAATACACAATCGGCCATGCTGATATCTCCTTTCGTTGTTCACAGTATTTATTCGCGGCCGGCGGAAAAATTCCTGCCGGATTTCTTCAAACGGGCGCTTTTTCGCCCCAAACGCCGTCGCGATGGAGCCGGGTGAGACGCAGCGGGGTGATTTCGCCCAGGGGCGCGGCAACGTCGGTATAAACGCGGATGTAAGTGCCGGTGAGGCCGTCCCGGACGCCGTCGGCGTCGGTTTCCAGCAGTACGCCGGCGGTCTCGCCGAGGTGGGCCCGGCAGAAATCCGCCGCCATTTCGTCAGCGGCCCGCTGCAACCGGGCGACGCGCTCCTTCTTCACCGGGGCCGGGATCTGACCGGGCATGGTGGCGGCGGGGGTGCCGGGGCGCCGGGAGTAGGGGAAGACGTGCATCCGCGCGAAGCCCTGGGAGCGGGCGAAGGCCAGGCTTTCCTCGAAGAGGTCGTCGGTCTCGCCGGGAAAGCCGACGATGACGTCGGTGGAAACGGCAACGCCGGGCAGTTCGCGGCGGACGTTTTCCAGCAATCGGGCGAAGGCCGCCGTACCGTAAGGGCGGTTCATGCTTTTCAGGATGGCGTCGGAGCCGGATTGCAGCGGCAGATGCAGATGGCGGGTGAAGCGGTCGTCCCGCCGCATGAGGTCGAACAGCGCCGGGGAGAGTTCCACCGATTCCAGCGAGCCCAGCCGCAGCCGCTTCAGCGCCGGGATTGCCAGCACCGCCGCCGCGGCGTCGGCCAGCGTCACGCCGCCGAGGTCGCGTCCGTAAGCGCCGAGGTGGATGCCCGTCAGCACGATTTCCCGGAAGCCCGCCGCCACCAGTTTTTCCGCCTCGCGCCGGACGCTTTCCAGGGGGCGGGAGCGCAGCGGCCCGCGGGTGTAAGGGATGACGCAGTAAGAGCAGAAGTTCCGGCAGCCCTCCTGGATTTTCAGGAAGGCCCGGGTGCGGGCCGGGACGCCGTAGAGCGGGATGTCCTCGAAGGTGTCGGCGGCCATGATGTCGCCGACGTCGCGCAGGACGCCGTCCGCCGCCCGGGCCTGCTCCACCAGATCGACGATGCGGCCCCGGTCCCGGGTGCCCACCACCAGGCGAACGCCGGGCAGGGCCGCGATCTTGTCCGGCGCCAGCTGGGCGTAGCAGCCGGTGACGGCGACGAGGGCGCCGGGATTCTGACGGGCCGCCCGGCGAATGACCTGGCGCGATTTCTTCTCGCCCAGGGCGGTGACGGAGCAGGTATTGACGACGTAAACCTCCGCCGGTTCGTCGAAGGGAACGACGGTATAACCGGCCTGCCGGAACAGGCCGGCCATCGTATCGGTCTCGAACTGGTTCACCTTGCAGCCCAGCGTCAGGAAAGCCGCTCGTTTCATCGTGTCTCCGTCCCTCCTTCCGCGCTGCCGCCGAGGTCCCCCAGCTCGTACTGGGCGATGGCCAGGGCCGCCACAGCCGCCGTCTCCGCCCGCAGGACGCGGGGGCCCAGGGAAACCGTGGCAACGCCCAGGGACCGGGCCTGCTCAGCCTCCGCCGGCGCGAATCCGCCCTCAGGGCCGATGAGGGCGGTGACGCCGCCGGGTTCCGCCCGACGCAGCCATTCCTTCAGCGGCCGTTCCGTTTCCTGCTCGTAGGCCATGAAGACACGCCCCGCCGACCCGGCAGCGGCGATTTCCTCCAGCCACGACACCAGCGGCCGCACCGGGGCGACGGTGGGCAGCATCGTGCGGCCGCACTGCTTGGCGGCTTCCTCCGCCACGCGCTGCCATTTCTCCCGGCGGACCGCCGCTTTCTTGGCGTCGTAACGCACGACGCAGTTGACCGCCGCGAGGGGTTGTATCACCGCCGCCCCCAGCTCCACTGCTTTCTGTACGACGAAGTCCATCTTGTCGCCTTTCGGCAGGCACATGGCCAGCGTCAGCGCCACCGGGGACTCGGTATCGGCGTCGAGGCGCTCGACGAGCCGCAAAGTCACGCTGTCGGCGGTAAAGGCCGTGACCTCCATCGCCGCCACCTGGCGCGCCGCGTCCACCACCACGACCCGGTCGCCGGCCCGGGCCCGCAGGGTGTAGCCCAGATGATGAGCGTCGGTGCCGGTCAGCGTCACCGTCTCCCGCAGCCGCCCCGGCAGGAAAAGGCGCCTCACGCCTCCCCCTCCCGGCCGAGAACCAGGGCCACCCATTCCTTTTCATCGCGCCGCTCGATGACTTTGAATCCGTGCCGTGACGCGCCCGCGACGACCTCCGCCGCCCGGTCGGCGATGATGCCGCTGGCCAACAGGCATCCGCCCGGGGCCAGATGCGCGTCCAGCCCGTCGAAAAGCCGCAGGATGATGTCGGCGATGATGTTGGCGGTGACGAGGTCCGCCCGGCCCGGGACGTTTTGCCAGAGGTCGCTCTGGCCGACGACGATGGCCCCGGTCAGGCCATTCTGGGCGATGTTCTCCTCCGCCACCTTCAGCGCCGTTCCGTCGTAGTCCACCGCCGTGACGGCGCCGGCGCCGAGCTTTTTGGCGGCGATGGCCAGGATGCCGGAGCCGGTGCCGACGTCGAACACCGTCATGCCCGGCCGCACCAGTCCCTCCAGCAGCGACAGGCACATGGCCGTCGTCGGATGGGTGCCGGTACCGAAGGCCGCCCCGGGGTCGAGGCGCAGCACCACCTCGTCCGCCGCCGGCGCGTAGTCCTCCCAGGTGGGCTGAATCACCAGCCGCGTCCCCGCCTTCACGGTATGGAAATATTGCTTCCAGTTCTCGGCCCAGTCCTCGTCGGCGATTTCCCGCTCCGTGACGGTCCCCGGCGTCAGGGAAACGCCCCGGGACGCCATGGCGTCGAGCTCCGCCCGCAGCTCCGCGAGCTTTTCCGCCAGTCCCTCGTCCTTCGGCAGATACGCCTGCACCGTCACCACGGAAGTATCCGCCTGTTCGGGAATGTCGGTGTAGTCCCACAGCCCGGAATGGATATACTCGTTCACCAGCGCCGGGTCCTCGATGACCACGCCGGCGGCGCCGAGGCCGTTGAGCACCCCGGCGACAAGATCCATCGCCTCGTGCGAGGTCCGGACGCTGATCTCATCCCATTTCATCGCCGCGCCTCCTCTTGCAATTCACATTCTCCGTATTCACTGCCGCGCCCGCTTCTTCCTTTCCGCCGCGCCGTTTCCGCCATGGAAAAACGCCCCGGAAAAATCCGGGGCGTCTCGGTCGCTGCGTTACATTCCCATATCGACGCTGCCGCCGGCGCCGGCGCCTGAGGAATAGGCCGCCTTCGTCTGCTGCATGGCCGCCGCCACGATTGACTGGCCGGTGTTGTTGACCTGGGCGTTGACCTTTTGGAACTCGCTGGAGCCCAGCTTCGTCTCATTGCCGAAATTCGAAGTCTTCCAGTAGGACTGCGTCTTCTGCACAAGCTGCGACGCTTTCTCCCCGCCGATCTGGCTGATCTCCTTCTGGCCTTTCTGGAAATCGCTGGTGCCCAGCCGCTCCGGCGAGGTGTTGCGGTTGACGCCCTGCATCGCCGCGGCGACTTTCTGCCCGGTGATGGCATGGGCCTCGCGCATATCCGTCTGGAACGCCCCTTTGCCCATCTTCCGCGGGTCGGCGTAGGTCGCGGCCTTGTCCGCTATGCGGGAAGTCTGGGCCGTGCCGATCTCGTAAGCGGCGTCGTTTTCCTTCTGGAACTCGCTGGAGCCCAGCTTTGTCTCATTCCCGAAATTCGAGACCTCGTAATACGAAGCGGCCCGCTGCGCGTACATCGCGGCTTTCTGCTCGCCCGTTTGCGTGACCTGACGGTTGATTTCCTGGAACGGACTCGTCCCCAAAGATGTTGAAACACTCATGACAGGAACCTCCTTTTCCCTAATCGCGCCGGCAAATCCTTTTTGCCGGAGAAACGCCTTTATGAACGGATTTTACTCCTGTCTATATTATATCGGTTCCTGATGAAATAAACAATCCCTTTTTTGTTCGCTTTTCAATTATTTTTCATTATTTTATCGAAAGCGGAATCAGGTGCGTCCCCGCGCCCGCCCCGGCGCGATGAGGCCGATGTCGAAGCCCCGGCCGAGCCGCGCCAGATCGCCGTCCTTTTCCGCCCGCAGCACGTACGAACTGCCGCAGCGACCGCACTCGAGGACGATGGAATTCCCCCGGATGTCGGCGGAAATCTCCTCGCTGCCGCAGGGACAGGCAATCGCGCCGCGGGACGCCATCTCATGGATGCGGTTCAGCGCCTCCAGCAGGACCCGCTGCTTCTCGATGAAGTTGATGCCGTCGTTGGGATGAAGGGCCTCGAACTCCGCCTGGTTGAAGGCCAGAAGTTCCTCGATGCGCCGCCGGCGGCCGAGGTAGCCCAGCTCGAAATGCTCCCGCCGGCAGTAGATCTTCTCCAGCTGCAAGCGCAGGAGGGCTTTCATGGGATAGGCCACGCGGTTTTCCGTCCCGCAGCCGACGCAGCCGATGGTGATGGCGATAACGCCGCCCGGCTGTCGCTCCAGAACCGCCTGCGCATGGCCGCAGCTGTCGCAGCGCAGGACGTTGCCCGACCACGCCGGAAAGCAGGGAATGTCCTGCACGTGGATTCTACCGCAGCGCTGGCAGTAAAAGGCAACGGAACACGCTTCCCGGATGACCATCGGACTCCCTCCCCTCGCTTCGCCGACAAAAAGCACCGGAAGTTTCAACGCTTTCTGTTTTGTTTTCCGTTTTCTTATTTCGCTGTCCGATAAAAAAATCCTGCCGGCGGAAGCGAATTTCTGATACTCTCTCTCGCCCCGGAAAAGGCGCAAAAAAAGAAGGCCCCCGCGCTTTCTCCGCCGGGAGCCTTTTCGCTATGGTTATACCGTTTTACAGAAGTACCTTGTGGGAGAGATTGACGCGCCCCTGGCGGTCGATTTCCGTGACCTTGACTTCCAGCATGTCGCCGACCTTGACCACGTCCTCGACCTTTTCCACGCGGCGCTTGGCGAGCTGGGAGATATGGCAGAGGCCCTCGCGGCCCGGCAGGACCTCGACGAAGGCGCCGAAGGCCATGATGCGGGTGACGCGCCCCTTGTAGGTAGCGCCGACTTCGACGTCGCGGGTCAGTTCCTCGATGATGGCGACGGCCTTCCTGGAATCCTCCACGTTGACGGCGGAAATGTAGATGGTGCCGTCTTCCTCGATGTCGATCTGGGTGTTCGTCTCGTCCACGATCTTCTTGATCATCTTGCCGCCCGGGCCGATGACGGTGCGGATCTTGTCCACGTTGATGTGCATGGTGGTGACCCGCGGCGCGTACGGCGAGAGGTCCGGCGCGGGCTCGGAGATGCACTCCATCATCTTGCCCATGATGAAGGCGCGGCCCCGCTTCGCCTGCTCCAGCGCTGAAGCCAGAATGGCGCGGCTGATGCCGGCGACCTTGATGTCCATTTGGATGGCGGTGATGCCCTGATCCGTGCCGGCCACTTTGAAGTCCATATCGCCGAGGGCGTCCTCCATGCCCTGGATGTCGGTGAGAATCGTGAACTGGTCGCCGTCCTTGACGAGGCCCATGGCCACGCCGGCCACCGGCCGCTTGATGGGAACGCCGGCCTGCATCAGCGACAGGGTGCTGCCGCAGACGCTGCCCATGGAGCTGGAGCCGTTGGACTCCAGGACCTCGGAGACGAGGCGCAGCATATAGGGGAACTCCTCTTCCGACGGGATGACCGGGAGCAGCGCCCGCTCCGCCAGCGCGCCGTGGCCGATCTCGCGGCGTCCGGGGCCGCGGGCCGGACGGGCCTCGCCGACGCTGTAGCCGGGGAAGTTGTACTGATGAATGTACCGCTTGGATTTCTCGGTGCCGAGGCCGTCGATGATCTGCTCATCGCTGAGCGCCCCCAGGGTGGTGACGGTGAGGATCTGCGTCTGGCCGCGGGTGAAGAGTCCGGAGCCGTGGGCCCGGGGCAGCAGCCCGACCTCGCAGCTCACCGGCCGCACCTCGTCAAGGGCCCGGCCGTCGGGACGGATTTTCTCATGGGTGATCATGTGGCGCACGATCTCTTTCTCCACGTCGTGCAGCACCCCGGCAATTTCCTTGGCGGACTCGGGATACTCGGCCAGGAAATGCTCCATCGTCTCAGCGTTGATGTTGGCGATGTTCTCGTCGCGCTGCAGCTTGTCGGGGTTGCGGACCGCGGCGTCGAGGCGGGCGGCGGCGAAGTCGCGGATGCCCTGCTCCAGGGCCGCCGGGACCTCGAAGAGCTTGACTTCACGCTTCGGCTTGGCGCAGGTTTCGATGATGCTCTGCTGGAATTCGACGATGCGCTTGATTTCCCGGTGACCGAACAGAATCGACTCCAGGATGACGTCCTCCGGCAGCTCGCTGGCGCCGGCTTCCACCATCATGACCGCCTCCGCGGAGCCGGCGATGGTGAGATTGAGGTCGGAATGCTCGCGCTGTTCCACCGTGGGATTGATGACGAACTTTCCGTCCACCCGGCCGACGCGGACGCCGGCGATGGGACCGTTGAAGGGGATATCCGATACACAGAGGGCGCAGGACGCGCCGATCATGGCGGCAATCTCGGGGGGGTTGTCCTGCTCCACCGAGAGCACCGTGGCAATCACGTTGACGTCGTTGCGGAAGCCCTTCGGGAACAGCGGGCGGATGGGCCGGTCAATGAGGCGGGCGCAGAGGATTGCCTGGTTGCTGGGCCGCCCCTCTCTCTTGATGAAGCCGCCGGGGACCTTGCCCACAGCGTACATTTTTTCCTCATAATCCACGGTCAGCGGGAAAAAGTCAACGCCTTCCCGGGGCTCCGTGGAGGCGGTGGCCGCCACCAGCACCACGGTATCACCGTAGCGCACCAGGACCGCGCCGTTCGCCTGCTTCGCCATCTTGCCGTTCTCGATGATGAGCGGCCGGCCGCCAACTTCCATTTCAAAGCTGTGCATCTGATTTCCTCCTACTTCTCTTTTCGTTTCTCTTACTAACCTTCTTTATTTCGACAAATTTAAAGAAAATCCTCTTTTTGACAGACCATGAAAAAAAGCGGGGAAATCCCCGCTTTTCTTTCTTACTTACGCAAGTCGAGCTTGGCGATGATGGAACGATAGCGCTCGATATCCGTCTTGTAGAGATAGCTCAGGAGCCGGCGGCGATGGCCGACCATCTTCAGAAGGCCGCGACGGGAGTGGTGGTCCTTCTTGTGCTCCTTGAGGTGCTCGGTGAGGTAGGCGATGCGCGAGGTCAGGATCGCGATCTGGACCTCCGGCGAACCGGTGTCGCCCTCGTGCACGGCATACTGCTGGATAAGCGCGGTCTTTTCTTCCTGGGTAAGCATTCTTTTCTTCCTCCTAAATAATAAATCTCATACCTCCGGCCGCCAGGGCAGCGTCGGAGTTCCTCGCTGTCTTCGCGGCGGATGGAAACGATATCTTGGGTATTATAGCACAGGGAACGCACCTTGTAAACTCCGCGTAGGAGATTGTTTTCGCCTTTTTTCCACGCGACGCCCCGCGGGCTCGAATCGCTAAGATTTCATTTTGCGGTGGTTCACTAGCATAACGCCGCGCCTTCGGCTTGCGTGATGCAAGTGTCCTGCGCATACATGAAATCTAAGCTCTTCTTCGCCCTGCGGGCTCGAATCGCTAAGATTTCATTGTAGATGGAAGATTCTTCGGGCCCGGCGCTCGTCGTCGCAGAGCTGCCGCCGGAGCTCGTCGGCGGAGCCGAAATGACGCTCCTCCCGCAGGCGCTCGATGAAGACCACCTTGAGCCGGACGCCGTAAAGGTCGCCGGCGTAGTCGAAGAGATGAATCTCCAGCCGGGATTCCTTGCCGTCAAAGGTGGGGTTGCTGCCGATGTTGGCGATGCCGAAGCGATCATGGCCTTTGAACCGCGCCCGAACTGCGTAGGCGCCGTCGGGGAGCATGGCCCGGTCCCGGTCGAGGGAGAGGTTCGCGGTGGGAAAGCCCAGGAGGTGGCCCCGGGCGTCGCCATGCTGCACCTCGCCGCTCACGGCGAAGGGCCGCCCCAGGAGGTCATTGACCGTCTTGAGGTCACCCCGGGCCAGAAGCGCCCGAATCCGGGTGCTGGAAACGACCTGGCCGTCAATGACGGTCAGGGGGCAGACCTCCACCCGGAATCCGTAGTGCGCAGCGGCTTCCCGCAGATACGCGGGCGTCCCTTCCCGGCCGGCGCCGAAGGAGTAATTCTCCCCGACGACAAGGCCCTGCGGCGCCGCCGTCTCCGCCAGAAACCGCAGAAAGTCGCCGGCGGTCATGGAGGCCAGCGCCCGGGTAAAATCCAGTTCAACCAGGAAATCGACGCCGAGCCGCTCCAGTACCTCCCGCCGGGCCTCCGCCGTCTCGATGCAGCGAGGGGCCCGTTCCGGGGCGAGGACGGAAAGCGGATGATTGCGGAACGTCACGACGAGGCCCGGCCGCGACTCCCGTGCCGCCCAGGCCAGCGCCCGCCGGATTACCTGCTGATGGCCCAGATGGAGGCCGTCAAAGGTCCCGAGGGCCATGACGCCCCGCTGATATGCCGGCGGGATTGCCGCCAGCGTTTCCCATACTTCCATTCAGTAACGCATCCATTTCTCGGATTTATTGTGCCGTCCGGTAAACCTTTTCCGGCACGACGGACGATGTCTCCGGGTCGAAACGCCCGACGCCGAGGAATCCCGCCGGCCCATAGACCGCCAGACGTCCGCTGCCGGAAAAGCCGCTGTCGTGGTGGGACAGCCCGTGACAGAAAGCGTCCTCCCGGGCCGCGGGGAGGTCATACCGCCGCAGATGGGACAGGTACCGCTCCGGCGGCTCGACGGCGCTTTCGCCCCGCGCCGCGATCTCCTCCAGCGTGACGGCGTCCTCCAAACGGAAAGCGCCCACCCGCCGCCGCAGCAGGAACGCCATGACCGCCGGGATTTGAAGTCGCTCCCCGAAATCGCGGCACAGGGAACGGATATAGGTCCCCTTGGAGCAGTCCACGTCGATGCGCAGGAAATCCCGCCCCGCCGCCAGGATGGCCAGGCGGTGGATCGTGACCTCCCGGGCCGGCAGCTCGACGCGGACGTTCTGTCGCGTGAGGTCACAGGCCCGCCGCCCGTTGATCTTGACGGCGGAGTACACGGGCGGCACCTGCCGAATGGTTCCGGTCAGGCTCCGGGCCGCCTCCAGCAGCGTCTCCCGGTCCGGCAGCGTGAAACTGTCCGCCGTCGCCACCGGCTCGCCCAGATCGTCGCCGCTGTCCGTGGCCAGGCCGAATCGCACCTCCGCCCGGTAGGACTTATCCACCTCGTCCAGGTACTCGATGAGACGCGTGGCGCGTCCCAACGCCACCGGCAACACCCCGGCGGCCCCCGGGTCGAGGGTGCCGGCGTGACCCGCCTTCTTCACCTTCAGCGTCCGGCGGACAAAACTCACCACGTCGTGAGAGGTCATGCCCGGCGGCTTCAGGACGTTGAGGAAGCCGTCCGTCATAGCGGCGGCAGAAGCTCGTCGATCGCTGTCTGGATCGTGCGCCTGGCCTCCGCCAGCGTCATCTCCAGCGTGCAGCCGGCCGCCCGGACATGGCCGCCGCCGCCGAACCGCGTGACGATCTTCGAGACATCGAGACCCTTGGAGCGGAGGCTCACCCGGCAACGCGCCGGCTCCAGGCAGCGGATCAGCACCGCCACCTCGACCCCTTCGATAACCCGTATCATATCGATGAAGCCTTCACTGGATTCCAGCCGCGCGGTCAGTTCCTGGTCGAGATAGAGCCCGGCCACCCGGTTGCCGGAAGACATCTCCAGCGTCCGGAGCGCCGCCGCCTGTCCCTCGAAAACGGACAAAGGCTTCGTCTCGATATTCTCGGAGACGACGTTCGGCTTCACCCCCGCCTCCAACAGCCGGGCCGCGGCGCGGAACGTTGACGGGCGGGTGTTGGAAAAGCGGAAGAAGCCGGTATCCGCCGCCAGCCCCGTATAGAGAGGCAGCGCCATATCCAGCGGGAAATCCGTCCCCAGGTGGACGGCGATGTCGTAAATCATCTCCGACGTGGCCGCCCGGTTCTCGATGTAATAAAAGTCGGCGGTCTGCTTATTGGTGACGTGATGGTCGATATTGAGCACCGGCACGCCGGGGGCCAGCTTCAGCGTCTCCCCGACGCGCTCCAGGTCCGCGTCCAGGACGACCATGAGGTCCGGCTTCGGTATTTCTACGTCAGGCCGCTGGATTTCGTTGAAGCCCGGCAGGAAGGCCAGATTCTGCGGCATCTTGTCGTCGATATAGACCGTCGCTTGCTTCCCCTTCGCCCGGAGAAGCACCGCCAGACCCAGCGCCGAACCGACGGCGTCGCCGTCCGGGTTCACGTGAGCGGTGATTGCCAGTCGGTCGGCTTCCATCAGATTCTTCGCCGCTTCCTCCATCGTGATCTTCATTCAATCCCCTCCTCCCGGCTAATCTGCTGCAATAGTTCCTGAATATGGACGCTGTAGTCCAGCGACTTGTCAAGGGCCAGCGAAAGCTCCGGCGTATAGCGGAGCCGTACCCGATGGCCGATTTCCCGCCGCAGGTAACCGAGGGAGCTCACGAGGCCCCGCCAGCAGTCCTTGATCTGCTGCTCGTTGCCCATGAGGCTCACATAGACCCGGGCGTTCCGAAGGTCGCTGGACACGTCCACCTTCGTCACGGTCACGAAACCGATGCGGGGATCCTTCAGATCCTGCAGGATGATCTTACTGAGTTCCTGCTTCATCAGTTCCTGGACCCGTTCCATTCGTAACTGTCCCATTTCCCTCTTTCCTTACGATTCGTCGCCGTGCCGCTCCGCCGCCTCGGCGTTGACCTCGGCAATGGAGGTGGCGACCTCCTCCATGGCATAGACTTCAAGGATATCTCCTTCCTTGAAATCACGGTAATCCTTGATGGTCAGGCCGCACTCGTAGCCGGCGGCCACCTCCTTGACGTCGTCCTTGAAACGCCGCAGGGAGTCGATCTCGCCGTCGTGAACCACGACGTTGTCCCGCAGGATGCGGATCTTCGAGCTGTTCGTGACCTTGCCCTCCAGCACGTACGAACCGGCCACCAGCGCCTTCGAGAACTTCATGACCTGGCGGATTTCCACTTTGCCCTGGATGACTTCCTTGTACTTCGGCGCCAGCAGGCCGGACATGGCCGCCTTGACGTCGTTCAGGGCGTCGTAGATGACCTGGTAGGTGCGGATATCCACCTTCTCGAGGTCGGCCACGCGGCGGGCATTGGCGTCCGGCCGCACGTTGAAAGCGATGATGATGGCGTTGGCCGCCGAAGCCAGTGTAACGTCGGACTCGCTGACCGCGCCGACGCCGGAGTGTACGATGCTGACCCGGACCTCATCGTTCTTGTTGAGGGCCAGCAGCGAGCTGTTCAGCGCCTCGACAGAACCCTGGACGTCGGCCTTGATGACGATGTTGAGATCCTTGATGTGGCCCGCCTGGATCTGTTGGAACAGATCGTCCAGCGAGACCTTCTTCGACTTGATGAGCTCGGTGCGCTGCTTCTCGATGCGCTTTTCCGCGATGGAGCGGGCCAGCTTCTCGTCGAGCACCGCCAGCTGGTCGCCGGCTTCGGGTACGCCGGACAGGCCGAGCACCTCCACCGGCATCGAGGGCGGCGCCTTGCGGACTGTCTCGCCGCGGTCGTTGACCATAGCCCGGACCTTGCCGAAGGTAGTGCCGGCGATGATGGAATCGCCGACCCGCAACGTACCGTTCTGGACGAGAACTGTCGCCACCGGACCGCGCCCCTTGTCGAGCTGGGCTTCGATGATGACGCCGCGGGCGTCGCGATTCGGGTTCGCCTTGAACTCGTGTACCTCGGCCACCAGCAGGATCATCTCCAGCAGGTCGTCGATACCGATTTGCTGCTTCGCCGAGACCGGCACCATGATGGTATCGCCGCCCCATTCCTCGGACACCAGCTCATGCTCCATGAGCTCCTTCTTGACGCGCTCGGGGTTGGCACCGGGCTTGTCGATCTTGTTGATGGCGACGATGATGGGAACGCCCGCCGCCTGGGCATGATGGATGGCTTCCACCGTCTGGGGCATGACGCCGTCGTCCGCCGCCACGACCAGAACGGCGATATCCGTGACCTGGGCGCCGCGGGCCCGCATGGCCGTGAACGCCTCATGGCCCGGCGTATCGAGGAAGACGATCTTCTTGCCCTTGCAGTTCACCTGATACGCGCCGATACGCTGGGTGATGCCGCCGGCCTCGTGGGCCGAAACAGAGCTCTTGCGGATGACGTCCAGCAGCGACGTCTTGCCGTGATCGACGTGGCCCATGACCGTCACCACCGGCGGACGGATCGCCAGGGACTTCGGATCGTCCTGGATCTCCGGGATCTCCGTCGGGTCCGTTTCCGGCGGCAATGCCTCCGCGGTAACGCCGAACTCACTGGCGACAAGGGCTGCCGTGTCAAAATCAATCTCCTGATTGATGGTCGCCATGACGCCCATCAGGAACAATTTCTTCACGACTTCCGCCGCCGTATAGCTCATCTTGCTGGCCAGGTCCTTGACCGCGATGGTCTCGCCCAGCTTGATGTGCTTCGGGCGAATGATTTCCACCTTCTGGGCCGGCTGCTGCCCCTTGTTCTTGCGGTTCGCCTTGCCGCCACGGTTGTTGCCGCCGCCACGGTTGAACAGATTGCCGCCGCCGTTCCGGCCGTCAAAGCCGTTCCCCTTGCCGCGGAAGCCGTTGCCGTTGCCCCGGCCGCCGTTGTTGTTGCCCCGGTTGTTGTTGCCATTATTGCCGTTGTCCCGGCGGCGGCGGTTGTTGTCGCCACCGCGGCCGTTGTCGCCGGCACCGCTGTTATTGCCGTTGTTGCGCGGACGGCCGCCGCCGTTGTTGAAGCCGGCGCCGCGATTCCCGCCCGCGCCGCCGTTTCCTGCCGGGCGGTTGCCGCCCGCGGATCCCATGCCGCTGCCCATCGGGCGATTGCCGCCCGCGGAGCTCATGCCACCGCCCATCGGACGATTGCCGCTCATGCCGCCTCCCATCGGACGGTTGCCGCCCGCGGAGCCCGCGCCACCCATCGGACGATTCCCGCTCATGCCGCCGCTCATCGGACGGTTGCCTCCCGTGGAGCCCGCGCCACTCATCGGACGATTCCCGTTCATGCCACTGCCCATCGGACGGCTGCCGTTATTGGCGTAACGACGGCCGTCGAAGGACTGGTTCTGCGGGATGACCGGCCGGGGACGGTTCGCCCCTTCCGGGCGGGAATGATTGGGCATGCCGGCGTTATTTCCCGGCCGACGCCCGACTTCCGGGCCGGGCCGTCCCGCCGGATGGCCGGAAACCTCAGCGTTCCCCCGGGGGCGGTCGCCGTGATTCTCCGACGCCGGCCTGACCGCCGACTCCGGCTTCTTCTCCTCCCTCGGCGAGGCCGGCTTGTCTTCGGCTTTCGGCGAAACCGGCTCCTGCGGTCTCGGCGGTTCTTTCGGTTTCGGCGGCTCCTGCGGCTTCAGCCCCGAAGTCTCCTTGGGCTTTCCGATCTTCCCCGTCTCCTTCGGTTTCTCCGGCGCCTTCGGTTTGACCGGCTGCCGGACCGCGTTGCCGTTGAAAATGTTCCGCAGCAACTCCCGTTCCTCTTCGCCGACGCTGCTCATATGACTCGTGACTTTATGCCCGTTCCTCTCCAAGAGATTCAAAACGATCTTGTTCTCCGTATGGAATTCCTTCGCTAACTCCCATACTCTGTATTTTGTCATGGGACCACCTCCGTAACTCATCCCGCACCCCGGAGCCGTTCCTCCAGAGCCTTGCTGAACCCTTTATCCAAAAGGACCGCCACAGCCCGGTCTCCCCGGCCCAGGCAACGTCCCAGATCTTCCTTTGTCAGACAGACGACCATCGGCACCCGGCATTTTCCCGCCCGGACCGCCATGTCCCGCTTTGTGGTCTCGGAGGCGTCCTCCGCTACCAGAAGCAGCGCCGCCCGGCCCGCGTCCATGGCCTGCGTGGCCGCGAACGCGCCCGAGGCCACCTTGCCGGCCCGCTGCGCCATGCTCAGGAGATCGACTGCCTTCTTCCCCGCCATCGCTCACGCCTCCGACGGGAAAAGCCCGGCCCGCAGCGCCGCGATTGCCTCCGGGGGAACCGGCCCCTGGAAGGCCTTGGCGAAGCGATGACCCTTCACCGCCGCCTCGAAGCACTCGGCCCGATGGCACAGATAGGCGCCGCGCCCCGGCTTCTTGCCCGTGAAATCAACCGCAAACTCCCCCTCGGGGCTCCGCACGATCCGCACCATTTCCTTCTTGGGCCGGGCCGTCTGGCAGCCGATACAAAGGCGCTGCGGTATCTTCTTCGGCCGCGCCATCACTCGTCTCCTTCCGCCGTAAAGGCCTCCTCACCGGTAACCTCGACCACGTCCATGTTCTCATCCAGTTCCTCGCCCTCGGCCTGGGACTCGCTGCGGATATCGATCTTCCAGCCGGTGAGCTTGGCCGCCAGCCGCGCGTTCTGCCCTTCCTTGCCGATGGCCAGGGAAAGCTGGTAATCCGGCACGACCACCCGGGACACCTTTTCCTCCTCGTTGACCGCCACCGAGACCACCTTGGCCGGACTCAGCGCGTTGGCGATGTAGCGGGCGGCGTCGGCGTTCCACTTCACGATGTCAATCTTCTCGTTGCGCAGCTCGTTCACGACGGCCTGCACCCGCAGCCCCTTGTGACCGACGCAGGCGCCCACGGGATCGACTTCCTCCTCCCGGGAGAACACGGCGATTTTCGAGCGCATGCCCGACTCCCGGGCCACCGACTTGATCTCGACGATGCCCTCCTGGATCTCCGGCACTTCCAGCTCGAAGAGCCGCTTCAGGAGGCCCGGGTGCGTCCGCGAAACCGAGATCTGCGGCCCCTTGGAGGTCTTGCGGACTTCCAGGATATAGGCCTTGATGCGGTCGCCGTAATGGTACTCCTCGCCGTCGATCTGCTCGGTGGCCGGCAGGATGGCCTCCGTCTTGCCGAGATCAATATATACGTTATGGTTCTCCACCCGCTGTACCGTACCGGTGACGATATCGCTGGAACGGCTGGAGAACTCGTCGAAAATGTTGCCCCGCTCGGCCTCCCGGATGCGCTGCACCACGACCTGCTTGGCGGTCTGAGCGGCAATCCGGCCGAAATTCGCCGGCGTCACCTCGATCTCCAGCACGTCGTCCACCTCGTAATCGGGGCTGATGGCCCGGGCGTCCGCCAGAGAAATCTCGATGACGTCGTTGACGACCTCTTCCACGACCGTCTTGATGGCGTAAACATGGTACTCGCCCGTCGCCCGGTCCAACAGCACCCGGACGTTCTGCGCCGAGCTGAAGTTCCGGCGGTAGGCGGAAATCAGCGCCGCTTCGATAGCGTCGAACAGGATCTCGGGTGAGATGCCCCGCTCCCGGCCCAACTCCTCGAAAGCCTGCATGAACTCCTGGGAGCGGTCAATCTCCCGGACCTTTTTCTTGGCTTTGCCTCTGCTGCTCTTGATCAAAATGAAAATCCTCCCATACCCTTATATATCTATATGCAACCGCACCTGCGCGATCTTTTCCCGGGGAATCGGCGCCCGACCTTCCAGGGTCAGGGCCTTCCCGTCCCAGGCCGCCAGCGTTCCCGTCAGGGACTTTTCGCCGTCCAGCGGCTCATAGAGGGAGACGTCGACGGTCTTTCCCATCTCCCGCTCGAAATCCCGGTCTTTCTTCAGCACCCGGTCCAGCCCCGGCGAAGAGACCTCCAGAATATAGCTCTCCGGCACGACGTCCTGCCGGTCCAGCTCGGCCTCCAGGCGTTCGCTGAATCGCTGGCAATCCTCGATGCCGATGCCGCCGGGCTGATCGATGAACACCCGAAGGTACCAGTCCTTCTCCTTCACGTATTCCAGGTCCACCAGTTCCAGGCCCACCTCCCGGGCAATCCCCTCAGCGATCGGTTCCACGGCCTTCTCCACATAGCCTGCCATTCATCCGCCTCCCCACCTTGAAAACATTTGCCGCATAAGAGTAAAGAGTGGGTTCACACCCACTCTTTAACACTACGCTTATGATTTACGTTTGCTATTATACCATTCCCGGAAAAGAAAGTAAACCTCCCAACCCGGAATTTTTCTTCTTCTCCCGGCTCCCCGTTCCCCTGTCCCGGCACAGGCCGGCGAATCATCAGCGCCCGGCCAGTTGCGGCGCGGTATCCCGCCGCAATACCGGCACCAGGAGCCGCTGCCCCGCCCGGATCGGAGACTCCGGGGAAAGGCCGTTGACCTCGAGGATCGCTTCCATCAGCCGGGCAGCCTGAGCCTCATCCGTCGTGTAGCGGGCGGCGATGCTCCAGACCGTCTCCCGGCGCGCTACCGTTACCGTATCGAAGTGCGAGCTCCGCAGATACGCGTTATCCAGGCGGAACGGCGGCAACGCCGCCAAAAGAGCCACAGCCAAAGCGATTCCCAGCAGTTTTTTCATCGTCAGCATCTCCCTCGCGTCGCAAATTATCAAACAGGAATTCCCGGAACCTCTGTTTGGAATAATCATAGCATAGAACAAAGGTTTGCGCAATGGGTTAGAACAAATTTTCCCGGAACATTTTATCGGAATATGACAAGCGGAGGAAACCGGTGCCCGTTGGCGGGAAGATTTCGTGAAAATGATTGATTCCTGTCCCGGCTGTGCTACAATATATTGTAGAAAGATTTGCCCGGACGCCGGGCACCCTGTCACCGAGATTCGCCATAACGGAGAAAGGAGGGAAGCCCTCATGGTTGTCCACGGGGCCGTCATCATCGAGCAGGGCGTCACCTTCGCCATCGTCGCCGTGAAGCCCACGGTGACCCAGTACACCGCCCGCATCACGGCTTTCCGTCAGGAAATGTCCTACTATTTCCCCAATATGCCGATCATCCTGATGAGCCAGGACGCCAGCGGCACACCGCACTACTATGGGCGCAAGGATATCGTGGACTTCCTGAAGTCCGTGCGCCTCGACCAGATTCCCTGGAAAACATACCATATATATTGAAGATAACAAATGACAAGCAAGGGAGGAATCATTCATGGCAATCCTGGGAGCATTTGCGGTCCCGCACCCGCCGCTCATCGTGCCGGAAATCGGCCGGGGCGAAGAGCGGAAAATCCAGCCGACGATTGACGCCTACCGCGAGGCCATGCGCCGGGCGGCGGCGCTGCAGCCGGAGACCGTGGTGGTGACGAGCCCCCACGCCACGATGTACGCCGATTATTTCCACGTCTCGCCGGGCGACGGCGCCGAGGGAGATTTCGGCGGTTTCCGCGCCCCCGACGTGAAGTTCTCCGTCGCCTACGACACCGCCTTCGTCAAGGCGCTGTCAGCCGAGTGCCAGAAAGCCGGCGTCCCCGGCGGCACCATCGCCCCCCGGGAGCCGCGCCTCGACCACGGCACGATGGTTCCCCTCTACTTCCTACAACAGTTCGCGTCGGATTTCAAGCTGGTGCGCATCGGCCTGTCGGGGCTGTCGCCGCTCACGCACTACCGTTTCGGCCAGTGCATCGCCCAGGCGGCGAACCTGCTGGGACGCCGCGTCGTCTATATCGCCTCCGGCGACCTCTCCCACAAGCTTCTGGCCGAGGGCCCCTACGGCTTCGCCAAAGAGGGCCCCGTCTTTGACGCCGAGTGCATGGCGGCGCTGGGCGACGGCGACTTCCTGCGGCTTCTGTCCATTGACAGCACCCTGTCGGAGGGCGCCGCCGAATGCGGCCTGCGCTCCTTCTGGATCATGGCCGGCGCGCTGGATCGCCGGGAGGTCCGGGCGGAACGCCTTTCCTACGAAGGGCCCTTCGGCGTCGGCTACGGCGTCGCTGCCTTCACCGTCGGCGGCCGGAACAACGGACGTAACTTCGATGAGCAGTTCACGGCGGCGCAGCAGAAAAAGATGGCGGCCCACAAAGCCGCCGAGGATCCTTACGTGCGATGGGCCCGGCGGAGTCTGGAGTCCTTCGTCCACGCCGGGGCGCGCCAGCCGTTGCCGCAGGACGCGCCGGCGGAGTTATTGCAACAGAAAGCCGGCGCCTTCGTCTCGTTGAAGAAGGACGGCCAGCTCCGGGGCTGCATCGGCACCTTCCTGCCGGTGACGGAGAACCTGGCCCAGGAGATCTGGCGCAACGCCGTCTCGGCCGCCGCCGAGGATCCACGCTTCTCCCCGGTGCGGGCGGAGGAACTGGACGACCTCGTCTATAGCGTCGACGTGTTGACAGCCCCGGAACCGGCGGCCTCGGAAGCCGACCTCGACGCCAAGCGCTACGGCGTCATCGTCGCCGCCCCCGACGGACGGCGCGGCCTGCTGCTGCCGGACCTTGCCGGCGTCAACGACGTGACCGAGCAGGTCGCCATCGCCCGCAAAAAGGGCGGCATCGGCCCCAACGAGCCGGTACAGCTCTATCGTTTTGAGGTGGTGAGGCACCATTGAGCGCAGAAAAAACCGTCTGTCCCATCTGCCCCCATCACTGCGCCCTGGGCCAGGGGCAGGTGGGCCGCTGCCGGGCCCGCATGGCCTTCGACGGCCAGATCCTGTGTCTGAACTACGGCCACCTTGCTTCCCTGGCCCTGGATCCGGTGGAGAAGAAGCCCTTCGCCCGCTGGCATCCGGGGAAATTCATCCTGTCCACGGGCTCCTTCGGCTGCAACCTCGCCTGTCCTTTCTGCCAGAATCACGCCATTTCCCAGGTCGGAGCCGAGCTCCCCACCGAGATCTACAATCCCCGGGAACTGCTGGATCGGGCCCAGGCCCTGGTGAGCCGCGGCAACATTGGCATCGCTTTCACCTACAACGAGCCGCTGATCGGCTTTGAGTTCGTGCGGGACACGGCCCGCCTCTTCCGGGCGGCGGGGCTCAAGACGGCGCTGGTGACGAACGGCATGGCGGCGCCGGAGAAGCTGGCGGAGCTGCTGCCCGTCATCGACGCGCTGAACATCGACCTCAAGAGCTGGCACCAGGAATTCTATGACTGGATCGGCGGCGACCTGGCCACGGTGAAGGAAAACATCACCCAGGCTGCGGCTGTCAGCCACGTCGAAGTCACTACGCTGGTGCTGCCGGGGAAAAACGACAGCGAAACGGACATGGACGAAGAAGCGGCCTGGCTCGCCGCCATCTCGCCGGAGCTGCCGCTCCACATCAGCCGCTACTTCCCCCGCTACCACACGCCGGACATCCCGGCGACGCCGGTGGAAACCATCTTCCGCCTGGCCGAAGTCGCCCGGCGCCACCTGAAATACGTTTTTCCGGGCAATGTTTGAAAACCGGCCGGCCGCTTGCAGTGACCGGCCTTTTCCCTACAGAAAGGAGACCTGTATGGCGATACGGATGATTGTTTCCGACCTCGACGGCACGATGCTGGGGCCGGACTTCAAAATCCCGGCGGCGAACCGTGACGCGGTCCGGCGGGCGGCGGCGGCGGGCGTGGCCGTCGTGCTGGCCACCGGACGCATGTACTGCTCGGCGCTCCCCTATGCCCGGGAACTGGGCCTCGATACGCCCATCATCTCCTACAACGGGGCGCTGGTGAAGACCGCCGGCGGCGAAATCCTGTCCGACGCTTCCCTGGCGCCGGATACCGTTTCCCAGGCGCTGGCCTTCGCCTTCGCCCGGGACTGGTACGTGCAGCTCTACCAGGACGACACCCTGTACTACGCGGCGGCAACGCCGGCGGCCCGGGCCTATGAGAAAGCCTCCGGCATTCCCGGCCACGCCGTCGGCCGGGAGGGCCTGCTGGCCCGAAACGAGCGCGTATCGAAGCTGCTCCTCGTCATGCCGGCGCCTTCCCTCGTCGCCGACGCCATCGCGGAACTCAACGCCGCCTTCGACGGACAGCTTACCGCGGTACGCTCCGCCCCCACCTACATCGAAGTCATCCGCCCCGGCGTCTCCAAAGCCGCCGCCATGCTGGCGCTGGCCGCGGAGCAGGGCATCACGCCGGAGGAAATCATGGCCCTCGGCGACTCCGGCAACGACATCTCCATGCTACGGGCGGCGGGCCTCGGCGTCGCCATGACCATCGCCGGCGAGGACGTGCGCCGGGCGGCGAATCAAGTCGAGGAGAGTGTCGCCGCTGCCATCGCGCGGTACGTCTTTGGCGGAGCCACCCCATGATCCGCCTCATCGCCCTCGACCTCGACGGCACCCTCCTGAACCGCGACAAGGAAATCAGCGATGCCAACCGCGCCGCCCTGCAAAGAGCCATGGCCCGCGGCGTCTACGTCACCATCGCCACCGGCCGCGTCATGGACTCCGCCCGTCACTTTGGCTGGCTCATCGGCGCCAACGCCCCACTCGTCTGCTGTAACGGCGGTCTCGTACAACAGCCGGGCGAACCGCCCGTCTTTGTCCGCGCCTTTGCCCCGGCCTTTGCCCGTACCTTCATGGACTACGCCATCGGCCGCGGCTGGTACATCCAATGGTACGACGGCGAAACCCTCCGGGGCACCGACTACCGCCCCGAATATTTCGACGCCTACCGGACCGTACCGGGCTTCACCGTCCAGGCCGTGGGGGACCGCTACCTCGACTACGCGGAGGGCGTACTGCAATTCATTCTGCGGGACTACACCGGCGACAACATGGCCGCCATGCTGACGGAACTGGAGCGACGCTTCCCCGGCGAATTCGAGACGATGCGCAACGTGCCCCAGGTGACCGACCTCATGCCGCCGGGCGTTGATAAAGCGGTTGGCCTGGCGGCGCTGGCGGACCATCTCGGCCTCACCTCCGGCGAAGTCATGGCCTGCGGTGACGGCCTGAACGACCTCGCCATGCTGCGCTGGGCCGGCACCGCCGTCGTCCCCGCTGACGGAGTCCCCGAAGCGAAAGCCCTCGCCACCTTCGTCGCGCCGCCCTGCGACGAAGACGCCGTTGCCGCCGCGGTAGAGCGGCTTATTCCGGCCGACCGCCGGGCCCCCTGATTGAAGGGCGCCGTCGCCTTGAAAACGGACATGACTATCCCCGTCAAAAAAACCGCGTTTCCTTGCCCCGGCGAGGGAAAGAACGCGGCTTTTCGGGAAATGGCTGGCTTTTTTCGAAGGAAACGATTCCGGTATTCAAAAAGGGATGTCGCCGAAGGAAATTATATCCTTCGGGCGGCATCCCTTTTGTCGTTTCCTGTCTTTCAATGGCTCTCGTACCGGCGCACCCGCAGCTTCAATCCGCAGCTTTCCGCGATTTGACGGCAGGCTTCGATTTCTGCCGCGTCCCCGACCTGGTCCACCACCGTCAGCACCACGTTGGGGACGTAGTCACGGCAAGCCTGGGCGAACCGCAGCATGGCCTCGAAGGAGCCGATGCCGAAGCGGCTGCGGGTCAGGGCCAGATAGCGTTCCGGCGTGGCGGCGTTCAGGCTGATGGAGACCGTGTCCAGCAGCCCCGCGAAATCCGGCGCCGTGTCACGGCCGTGGATCAGGTCGGAGAGGCCGTTGGTATTGAGCCGGGTAGGAATCCCGGGGTGCTCGCGCCGCGTCCAGCGCAGGAGGTCGGTCAGCACGTCCAGCCGTGTCGTGGGCTCGCCGAAACCGCAAAATACCAGCTCCGAGGCCAGCGGCCAGGGCAGGTCGGCCAGCGCCGCCTCCACCTCGGGGACGGAGGGTTCCTCCGCCAGCCAGAGGGAATGCTCCGCCGGCATCCGCTTCAGGCTCCGCAGGCAAAAAGTGCAGGCGCAGGGGCAGCGGTTGGTGAAGTTCACGTAGAAGCCGCGCTTTCCCTCGGGATGGCGTCGCCGGCTTTCCTCCGGCGTGATGTATTCGCCGCCGGGATCGACTGCGTAAGCGTACATGGGCGTCTGTTCCTTTCTATTTAACGCGGCGTATCCGGGGCCGGTCGAAGATGTCCACGTCGGGGGGCGGGGCGGAGGTCACGGGCTGACGCGGCGGCGCGTTCTGGCTGCCGATGTTGAGCAGGATTCCGATGGCGCCCAGACTCACCACCAGCGACGAACCGCCGTAGCTGATGAAGGGGAGCGGCACGCCGATGACCGGGCCCCAGCCGCAGATCATGAAGAGGTTGGCGATGGCCTGGCCGACGATCAGCGCCGTCAACCCCACCGCCAGCATCTGCCCCAGCGGCTCTTTGGCGCCAAGGGCGATGCGGCAGCCGTAATAGGCGAGGCAGGCGAACAGCAGAAAGACCAGCAGCGCCCCCAAAAAGCCCAGCTCCTGGCACCAGATGGCGAAGGCGAAGTCGGTATGCGCCTCCGGCAGATAGTGGTACTTGCTGATGCCCACGCCCAGCCCCATGCCGAAGAGCCCGCCGGAGCCGATGGCTTGCAGGGACTGCACGACCTGGTAACCGGTCCCCTGGGGATCGGCCCAGGGATCGAGCATCGACAGGAGCCGCGCCCAGCGATAGGGCTGCAGTATGCAGATCACGACAAAGCCGACGAACCCGGTGATGAGCAGGTACAGCTTGTGGATGAACCTCATATTGGAGAACCACATCATCAGCACCGGAATACCGATGACAATGGCGGCGGTGGCGCCGTCCGGCTCCCGCTCCACCAGCACGGCCATGAGGCCGATGAAGGCAAGCTGCCGGTGGATGGGATAGGCCGGCCGGCCATTGGCGACCTGTACCGAGATGTAGGCCGCCTCGAGAAAGATGGCGACAATCTTGGCAAACTCGGCCGGCTGGATGGTGACAAAGCCCAGGGACAGCCATCGCCGGGCGCCGTTGACGGAGATGCCAGCCACCAGAACGACCACCAGCATCAGGAAGACGAAGAAGAAAATCGGCACGATCCAGTCCCGCCATTTCTGGTAATCCACGTGCCAGCAG
>JAEEGN010000211.1 GCA_016280345.1 Selenomonadaceae bacterium
ATCGTGTCGCCGGCGATCCTGGCCGGCACCACCGCCGGCGCCCTCTTCGCGTTCTCGCTCTCAGTGGACGATTTCGTCATCAGCTTCTTCACCACGGGCTCCGGTGTCAACAATCTCGCCATCCTGATTTATTCGATGGCGCGGCGCGGCATCCACCCAACGATCAACGCGCTTTCGACGCTGCTCTTCCTGACCGTCCTCGGGCTCCTCATCGCGGTGAATCTGCGCACGGAGAAGAAAGCGGGCAGTAGCGCGTGAAGATGAATATGTTGTTTATGTTGTCGCCATCCGTGCGGGAACGAAAGATACCATGAGGGGGTAATGAATGAAATGAAACGTATGAGCAAAGTGGTTTTCCTGGTCCTCTTGTGCGGCGTTCTGGCGGCGTTGCTGGCGGGTTGCGGCGGCGGGCAAAAGGCCGCCAAGCGGGAGATTAAGGTCTATAACTGGGGCGACTACATCGAACC
Organism: Selenomonadaceae bacterium; assembly: GCA_016280345.1. GTDB lineage: Bacteria > Bacillota > Negativicutes > Selenomonadales > Selenomonadaceae > RGIG3544. Next base: position 468 of record JAEEGN010000211.1, read on the forward strand.
GGACATCCTGAAGAGCTTCGAGAAAGAGACGGGCATCCACGTCGTTTACGACACCTATGCGACCAACGAGGATATGTACGTGAAAGTCAAGGCGGGCGGCAGCGACTATGACGTCGTTATCCCGTCGGACTACATGATCTCGCGCCTGATTCGCGACGGCCTCGTGGAGAAGCTCGACATGGCAAAGATTCCGAACTACGCGAAAGTCGATGCCAAATACAAGAACCTCGAATACGACCCGAAGGGCGAATACTCCGTGCCGTATATGTGGGGTACCGTGGGCATCGCCTACAACAGGAAAATGGTGACCGAGCCCGTTGACAGTTGGGGTATCCTCTGGGATAAGAAGTATGAGAAGCAGATTTTCATGCTTGACAGCCCCCGCGACTCCATCGGCATCACGTTGAAATACCTCGGCTATTCGCTGAACACCGGCGACGAGAAGGAACTGGCCGAGGCGGGTAAGAAGCTCGTGGAGCAGAAGCCCCTTGTGCTGGCCTATCTCGTGGACGAAGCCAAGGACAAGATGATCGCCGGCGAAGGCGCCCTGGCCGTCGTCTGGTCGGGCGACGCGATGTTCATGATGGAGAAGAACAAGGATCTCGCCTACGCCCTCCCGAAGGAAGGCACGAACCTTTGGGTGGACGCTATGGTCATCCTCAAGGGCACGAAGCACAAAGCCGAGGCGGAGGAATTCATCAACTACATGACGCGCCCCGATATCGCGCTGAAGAACGTTGAGTACATCGGCTACGCCTCCCCGATTCCCGAGGTCGCGGCGAAGCTGCCCGAGGACGTGCGGAAGAACATCGCCGCCTATCCCGGCGACGCATTGCTGAAGGACGTCGAGGTCTTCAACGACCTGACGGAAAATATGCCGAAATACGACAAGGTATGGACCGAAGTCAAAGTCTCCAAATGAGGCCGCCTTTCCCGCCGGAATAAATCATCGGGAAGCAGCGCCGTAAATGAATAAGGGGCTGTCACGTGAAGGATGAACGCCTTCAGGGACAGCCCCTTTTTGCTGCCTCAGCCAAATCTTTTTTCGTACGGATTCTCCGCCTCAAGCCTCATCCAGCGCCGCCATGACCAACCTGACATATTCCTCTTTGACATACGGTGATTTTCCCCGGTATCGTCAGTGCGTTTTCCCCGGCTTCCCGTAAACGTGATGTTTCCGACCGGTGAGAGTCGGGGCCTGTCCGGCACAACAATTCACTGTTGCGGGGAAAGAAATAGCCGGACACCAACAGAGTGCCGGTCAGCTTCCTGCGGCTTCAACGAAGCGGCGGAATATTGTCCGGCTGGCCGGATCGTTTTTGTGGGAAAATTCCGGATGCCACTGCACGGCCCACAAGAAGCGGCTCGCCGGCCGGTACAGAGCCTCGATCAAGCCATCGGACGATACCGCCATCGCTTGGAGTTTCGGCGCCAGTGCCTTCACCGCCTGGTGATGATAGCTGTTGACGGCAAGCGTTTCACGGTCAAGCAGCTCCGCCAACGGCGTTTCCCTGATTATCCTTACGTCATGCGCCGGAATGTCATAGGGGGGAGATTGGTGGTGGTCGACAGGGGAGGGATGCTGCGTCGGAAGGTCCTGATATAGGCTGCCGCCGAGCGCAGCGTTGATGAACTGAAGGCCGCGACATATCCCCAGCACGGCCTTGTCCCGGGCTATGGCAAATCGCAGGGTGGCCCGTTCCATATCATCTCGTTCCCCGCAGCAGCATACGGTATCATTGAGCCGCGTTTCCCCATATATCGCCGGAGATACATCATGGCCGCCAGTGAACAAGACGCCGCGGCACACTTCCAGGCATTGCCCAAGAATCGCTTCGTCCGCGGTCAGCGGCAGCATGATGGGCACGCCGCCGGCCTCGGCGACGCCGTCGAAATACCCCGGAAGCATCCACAGACTGTCCTTTTCCTGATCGAAAAGTGGCATTACCGCGATCAGCGGTCGTTCAGCGTTCATAGAGCGTTTTCCTCGTGGCGGACGATTACGAAATAATCCGGAAGACGACGGTGTGGCTGGGCAGGATTTGCGCGTGGCGGGCGAAGAAGATCACGCCGTCCAGCGGGGCGCGAATTTCTTCCCGGATTTCGGAGGTGTAGGGGTCGATGATCCAGGCGATCGTCTCGTCGCGGGCGATTCTGTCGGCCGGCCCGTGGCGGCGGAGCAGGATGCCTGCCGCTTTGTTGTGTATCGTGACGAGGTCCTTTTCATCCAGTTTCTGCGTCGGCAATCCCGGCGGGATGTCGTTTTCGCGGATCATTCCCCGCCGGGCGAGGAAGCGCAGGACGCTGTCCACCGCTTCCCCGGCGCTCTTCTCGTCGATGGAATCCGTGGCCCGGGTGTAGAGGGAGAAGGTGTTGGTTTCCCAGACCTGCCAGTTGTAGTTGAGCGTTGTGGTGTCGTAGGGGTGCGGCGCCCGGATGACGAGATAGGGCAGGCCAAAGTCGAGGCCGTTGTCGTTCTTTTGCAGGCCGGTGTCCATCACCCGGATATGGGGCGCGAAGTCGCCCGGCAGGTAGAGGCTCGTCAGATGGATGCCCCAATGGTAGCCCTTCAGCGCGTCGAAAATCCGGGCCGCCAGTCGCTGGGTTGTTTCCCCGGCTTCGTAGCCCGGGAACATCCGGTTGATGTCGGTGTTGTCGAGGGGCCAGAAGCGATGGCTGACGTTCATGGAGAACTGTCCGGCGCAGGGGATGACGAGAATGCCGCATTCTTCGGAAAGGCCGCCCCGGCTCTCAATCTCGGAGAGGCGTTTCACCAGCCGTGCCGCCGTGTACATCTGCTGGAACTCGTCGCCGCGGATGGCCCCCATGACCGCCAGCGTCCTGGCGCCGGTGCCGAAGAAATAGCCGTAAACGGGTATGGGCTGGCGGTAGGGCAGGGCGTCGATGGTAAACAGGGTTTCTTTTCTCATCCCGCGGAACCTCCCAGTATTCTCGCGATCAGCGAGCCTTCGTTGACGATCGGGTATTCGCGCAGCGTGAAGACAAGTCCGCTTACCGGGCTCAGCAGCTTTTCCCTGATGCCTCCGCTCATCGGGTCGGCGATCAGGCCCAGGAGCTGGCCCTGCTCCACCCGGTCGGCGTGCCGGACCTGAGGAATGAAGAAGCCTGATTCGTTGGCGTTGACGAAGCTGACGCTGCCGTCGGTGCTGATGATGGGCGGCGCCACCGGGGGCCCCGGTTCCGTCATCATGCCGAGGCGCCGCATGACGGAAAGGATGCCCGTGATGAGCTGGTCGCCATAATTACGTGTGATGCGCATGCCGACGCCCATCTCGACGACGAGCGTCGGCGTATCCAGCGCGTTCAGGCTGTACGCGAGAGTGCTTTCCAGCACCGTGGCGGCGCTGTGTATCCAGATGAAATCCATATTGAGGAGCCGGGCGAGGGGCGTGAGGACGGCGGCGCTCTTTTCGTTGATCCTGACCTGCGGGATTTCGCGCAGGAAGATGTTGCTGGCATGGATGTCGATGCAGAGGTCGGCGCCCCGGATGTCTCGGATGATGCCGTCGGCGATGTATTCATACATTGTCTCATCGGGGCTGCCGGGAAATATCCGGTTCATATCGAGGTCGAAGCCGGGAAGCCCGCGGTAGATAGTGCTGATGCCGAGGGGATTCAGCGCCGGGTATATGTCAACGGTGCCGCACAGCGATTTCTTCTTCTTCGCCAGCGTCCGGGCCAGTTGCCAGGCAACGTACTGTCCCTCCAGCTCGTCACCGTGGGTGCCGGTCACGACGGCAAGGCGGTGACTGGCCGCGTCGGCGCCCTCGATGCGGTTCTTCCGGATGACCAGCGTCTCGCCCACCGACA
>JAEEGN010000212.1 GCA_016280345.1 Selenomonadaceae bacterium
CGCCCTGGACGAACTGTGCACCGATGAACTTCATGAGTTCGGCATCGCGATGAAAGCATTTCGCAATCAACCGGTCGTCGATGCAGCGGTTGTGTTCGACGCCGTACTGGTCAAGGTCTTTGATTTCGCCGCACGTCGCCGCCGTGACACCCCAGTCCTTCGCCAATTCACCGATGCGCTGCGCCACGGCGCACATTTCATCCGGCGTGAACTCGCGGACATTGACGCCGCCCTTCTTAAAATTACTGCTAACTTTTTTGTAGGCGTTAATGTCGATGAAGCTGAACACAAGCCGCGAAGTGTATTGCGTCACCTGGTCACCCAGCCGTTCGACCTTCGCGAGAATGTCAGAGACAGAGAGTTTGTCGGTCAGGATCAGCGGATCAAACCGCCAGACGACACGATCTTTCCCCAACCTTTCGTACAATCGCTTGAAAGTTTCCACGCGCTCTTCAAGCGGCGGAACGCGCGGCTCGATGCGCTCGGGGCCGTAGTCGTTGAGCGTGAACTGAAAGTAGTAGTTCGGGCAGATGGCATCAAGCGCATCGAGATGTGCGAGTATCGGCCTGGGGTTCTTCGACCAGAACACGATGCACCGCATCTTCTTGAAGCCCACATAAAGCGGCACGCCGTTGAACGGATTGAACCACTTCACATACCCGGCATTCAATCGTTCCATAAACCAATCGGAATAGAAAGCCGGAATGTCAGTTGAACGACTCGCGGAGACGATGACCGGCATCTGGGCCAGCACCTTCGTACCGCCCACGATTTCAATCTCCTCTTTCCTCCACGAAGTCATTGTTATGCCTTTTACATTACGTTGCGGATTTGTCAACAAGATGGAAATGATTTGTCCGTCGGTTGATTTATCATCCTCGCTCCTAACCGAACTCCTAACCGAACTCTTATCCACACTCCAATCCACACTCTTATCCACACTCTTAGCCGAACCATTCGCCCCCCCGCCTAACCAGTGCGCGGTACGTCACATATTCGAATAAGTGACGTAGCGCGCAATGAGGGGGATCATAGGTCGTCGTTGGATTCGTAGACGAAGGTATGCACATTCCTCGGATTGGTACAGACGATTCTTCCGTCGATGAAGTCAACACCATAGTCCGAAAGTACGCCCTCAGACATCTTCAGCATCGCCTCGTCTTTGAACTTGTACCAGTCGTCAAGGATGCCGAGTTCCTCGACACAGGCACGGAAGGCGCGAAAGGGTTTGTGCCCGGACAGGGCGCGGAACAGTTTCTTGAACTCGTCATCGCTCCGCGTACGGGAAAAATCATCCATGATCTCGAAACCTTCATGCGAACTCTTCGCCTCGAACTCGACCAGCTCGTGTCCGTCAAGGTCCGCATCGCACTCCAGATCGGCCCACGCGGAATCTAACCGAAGTCCGACATCCTGCGTCGTCAAGTCGATATACGGCCAAGACTCGTTATTCGACATGTCGATTTCTTCGGCCAGTCTCTCGATCAGTTCCTGCTTGCTGTTTATGGCGCTCATCTTACCTCTCTTCTGATTTTGTCTCCGTCAGCACGCCACCAGCCTCTGTGGTATATCGCCTACGTCCTTCTGGCGGAAGTTCCGTAGATTGAACTAGGTGCTCCAACCAGGCGCAAACACGGCGTCGGTGTCGCGATGTGAGTACAGGATTCTGCCGACGGAAACAACTTCGTCCCTTGCGACATAATAGACGCAGTAGTTCCCGACATCCATTACGCGGACACCTTGCGAAGCAAGCGGTTCGCGTGGATAGGGGCGGAATCGGTTTGGCATTTCGCCAAGGGTGGCAATTTCAGAGAGGATTTGCCTAAGCACATTCCTTGCGTCTTCAGGCGACCTCAATTCAAATGCAATATAGGCGTAGATGTCGCGCAAGTCTTGATATGCGGCATCTGCGATCTCGACATTCCAGCTCACAATCCGAACTCCCGCGCAAGATCTGCGTGAGCTTGTGCGAAGGAACGTTTGCGCCCTGCCGCAATGTCATCTAATCCCTTGGTGACTTCCGCATCAAGTTGCGTCTCGGTCAAGGTGGCGGCATTAATCAGCGAACGGGATGGATACTGTACGGCAAAAGGCAACCCTCGGTGAATCACGATCTGCCGGTAGAACATGTTGATGGCGTTGGATACAGGAACCCCTAGTCCGCTTAGTATCGCTTCTGCCTCGTTTTTAAGTTCCGGCTCAATCCTCGCATAAAGATTTGCTGTCTTTGTCATTTCTTTTATCTCCTTTGGGCGGCGCAGATTATATCAGATTGTATTGGCAAACGCAATACAACTCTGACAAGAAGAAGAAAGGCCACTGTCTTGGCGGCGAAAACGGCGAGAGGGTCGCCGAGGCGCAAACGGTGGCGATCCCGGCGTTGCCGCAACGCGCAAGATGCGCGTTGTCCCAGTGAGCCGCCAAGATGGCGGCTCTCCATAAAGGGAGTTAACGGGGTTCGAAAGGGAGGGGTTGGTCGGATACGGCAAGATTTAGAAGCTCGAACGGATCTCTCTTTGTGCCGCGGATGCGCAGGGTATGCCGGCCGGCCTCCAGCTTGAACCCTCCAACGAGATCTCCGCCGCTGCAATAGCCCTTCTTTCCGA
>JAEEGN010000213.1 GCA_016280345.1 Selenomonadaceae bacterium
CTGCGTCAGGATGTGATGACAGGTTTCCTCGCCATCCTCCTTCAGGGACGGCGCAAAGAAGCAGATAATCCGCCCTTCCCGTTTCATTTTTTTCAGCGTTTGTGTCGGCACGGGCGGCGAGGGCAGGGGATGATCGTCGAGGAAATCAGCGATGTCCGTCACCCGCGCCAGTTCCCGCACCCGCTCCGGCGGCCAGTTCCACCACTGAAGGACCAACAGTTTTCCAACCATAGCCGGTGGAAAGCGATAGCCGGTGACTTGCGCCGGGTTGCCGGCGACGACGGCGTAAGGCGGCACGTCCCGCGTCACCACGGCGTCAGGCTGCACCACAGCGCCGCTGCCGACGGCGACGCCGCCCAAAATCGTCGCGCCGCGGCCAATCTTCACGTCGCTGCCGACGAGGACCTGGCTGGCATCGCTGCCCCAGGTGTCCGGGGCGATTTCCGACGCCGGAGCGTCTTTTTCTTCCCCGTCCAGGCAGATTGTCACGCCCTCCCCGAGAACGGAATAGTTCCCGATCAGGACGCTGCCCGCCGCCCGGCGGAGGCGCACCGTGGCTCCCGAAACCCGGGAACCGCGGCCCAGCGTCAGCATACGGGGAAGGCCCGGCGGTGAGAAGGTCCGCGCCTTTTCCTCGTCGGGGATTTCCAGTTGTACCGGTATATTCATAGAGCGTCCGAATCCTTTTCGCAATCCGGCGAAACGCCGGAACATGATTGAATGACTGGAACAAGTATAATAGAAACAGGGAGAAAAAGCAATGGGTAACGCCGCCCGCCGCGCCCCGTCCCCTTGCCGATAAAGCCGCCCGCTTTTTTGCGCCGGATGATTGTCGCCGGAGGAAAAACGTGGTATAATAGCATCGAAGGATTATTTGCCGACTCTAAGGAATGAGGTGCGTAGTATGGGCATGATAGGATCCGTTGGCAGCGGGAGCCCTTACGGGGGCAATTACGACTGGAGCAACCGAAACAATTTGTATGGCGGCACGGAGCCTTACGGCAACGAGGGCGCCTATGGGCCCCAGGCGAAGGGCGACGACAAGCAGGGGCCGATCCTGAACTCCGGCTCGACGGAGAAAGCACCGGGGCGGCGGTCTTCGCCGGCTGAGTGCCAGACCTGCAAGAACCGGAAATACCAGGACGGTTCGGACGAGATGGTCTCCTTCAAGGCGGCCGGTCATATCGCGCCGGGCAACGCCGCGGCGGTGGTGATGGGACACGAGCAGGAGCACGTGTCCAACGCTTACCAGAAAGCGAAGGCGGGCAACGGAGAAGTCGTCCGCGCCTCGGTGCGATTGAAAACCGACGTCTGCCCCGAATGCGGCCGGACCTACATCTCCGGCGGCGAGACCACAACGCAGATTCGTTACTATAACGAAGACAACCCCTATCAGAAAGACATGAAGGAATCGGATGCCGATAACAAATATCGCGGCGCGAACGTCGATATCGAAGCCGGCTGAAAAGAGAGCGCTTTCCCTTATGGAAAGCGCTCTCTTTTGCTTTTTCCTCCGCTGTAGTTCCTTAAAGTAATCCTATAACGCAAACAAAAAACAATCATAGAACAGCATTTTCTCCCCGTTACAAAAACCAATGAAAAATCACCGGTCCGCTTCTGGCAGACCGGTGATTTTTGTTGTCGTGTATCCGGCGATGACGGCGCTTTATCCAGGGGGGCATCGAAACAGATTGCACCCCTATGATTCATATTGCAAATCTATTTCGTAACAGCCCAGGATTATTTGAAATAGCGGTCCAGGAGCCCCTTGAAGCCGCAGCCGTGACGGGCTTCGTCCTTCGCCATCTCGTGGACGGTATCGTGGATGGCGTCCAGACCTTTCTCCTTCGCCAGTTTCGCCAGGTCCATCTTGCCGGCGCAGGCGCCGTGCTCGGCGTCCACCCGCATGGCGAGGTTCTTCTTCGTGCTGTCGGTCAGCACCTCGCCCAGGAGTTCGGCGAATTTCGCGGCGTGCTCCGCTTCCTCGAAAGCGTAACGCTTGAAGGCCTCGGCCACCTCGGGATAGCCCTCCCGGTCCGCCACCCGGCTCATGGCCAGGTACATGCCTACTTCGGAGCATTCACCGGTGAAGTTCATGCGCAGCCCTTCGAGGATTTTCTCGTCAACGCCCTTGGCGACGCCTACGACGTGCTCCGCCGCGAAAACCAGATCACCCGACTGCTCGTTGAATTTCTCCGCCGGCGCCTTGCAGACCGGACACTGCGCGGGTGGCTGATCGCCCTCATGGACGTACCCGCAGACGCTGCAAACCCATTTTTTCATTGTGAATTCCCCCTTTTCCGTAAATGATAGAAATGTGGTATCTACCTATGAATTATACAGGCCGACAGACGTTTCCACAAGAGGGGAGCGCGAAAAAAGGGAGACGGTTTGGATCGTTCACCTTTTCCGTCCCCCCTGTCGTCCCCGGCGTCCCTTCTGTCACTCCAAATGCGTGTCCCGCCGCGACGCCCGGCGGACAACCTCCTCCAGCAGCCGCGTCACCGTGAGGATATCCTCCATCTTCGCCGACTCGTCGGGATTGTGGCTCAGGCCGTCCTTGCAGGGGATGAACAGCATCCCCGTGGGCACCCGCTCCGCCCAGTGCATGGCGTCATGGCCGGCGCCGCTGGGCATCCGCCGGTAAGAGCAGCCGCTGTCTTTGGCGACTGCCTCCAGAAAATCCAGCACCTTCGGCGAGATGACCGCCGGCCGCTCGTCCGAGATGGGCTCGATATCGACGTCGATCCCCCGGCGGGCTCCGATGTCCCGGGCGCGCGTCTGCAGGCGTTTCGCCACCCGGGTCTTGACGGCGGCGTCGATGCTGCGGACATCGACGCCCAGCACCGCGCTGCCGGGAATAACGTTCATCGCCCCCGGCGAAATCTGAAGCATCCCCACCGTCGCTACAGCCGGCGGCGCGCTCTCCGCCTGGGCCAGCAGTTCCGCCGCCAGGACGATCTCGGCGGCGGCGCAGGCGGCGTCATGGCGAAGCTCCATCGGCGTCGCGCCGCTGTGGTCGGCGCTGCCCGTCAGCCGCACCCGGAACCGCGTCGGCGCCGCGATGCCGGTGACGATGCCGATTTCCTTCCCCTCATGCTCCAGCACCTTGCCCTGCTCGATATGGACCTCGAAGAACGCCTTCACCGGCCCGGTGTAAAGGGGCTTCCCCAACGCATCGGGCGCGAGGCCCCGCGCCATCATCGCCTTGTAGAGCGATACCCCATCCTTGTCCCGGTAGCGGTGCGTTTCCTCCACCGTCAGCGCCCCCAGCATGGCCCGGCTGCCCAGCGTCGCCGCCCCGAAACGGCTCGACTCCTCGCACAGGAAAAGCACGACCTCCAGCGGATGCTCCGGCCGGAACCCCTCCTCGGTGAGGCTCCGCGCCGTCTCGATGGCCGCCAGGATGCCCAGGACCCCGTCGAAATTGCCGCCCCCGGGCACGCTGTCGGCGTGGGAGCCGAAAAGCACTGCCGGCAGCGTCGGATCGGTTCCTTCCATCCGCCCGATGACGTTGCCGAAGGCGTCCTCCCGGAGGGACAATCCCGCCTCCCACATTAGTCTCATCAGATACGTCCGCCCCTGCCAGTCGGCGTCGGTAAAAGCCATCCGGTAGATACCGGGGCCCTCCCCGAAGCCGGAAATCGCCTTCATGTGCGCGAACTGCGCCTCCAAACGCGCCCGATCGATCATGCGCCCACCTCCTGTAATTGCTACTATTGTAGTGCTTGAGCCGGAACAAAGCAACTCAAATCGCGGGAAAATATTGTATACATGCGCCGCTTGCGCTTGACAATCACCGGTACCGGCACTATAGTATATGAGATATCATTCCGGCGCCCTGAAAAGCGCCCATTCTTATTTTTCAAGGAGGTTTTCTTATGCTTGAACTCATGATGATCACCGCGGTGGTGATCGTGTGCGCCGTCATCTACCTGCTGGTGAAGGGCCACGAGGCCCGCGTCGTGCTCATCGGCGCCGGTATCCTGATGGCCTGCATCGGCGGCATGCCCAAATCGGCCCTCGACGCCTTCGCCAAGAGCATGACGAACGCCGGCCTCATCAAGGCCGTCTGCTCCTGCATGGGCTTCGCCATGGTCATGCGCTTTACGGGTTGCGACAAGCACCTCATCAACGCCATGGCCAACATCATCTCCAAGGTCCGCCCGCTGCTGATCCCGGGCGCCGTGCTGGGGACGTTTCTGGTGAACATCGCCCTGCCCAGCGCCGCCGGAACCGCCGCCGCCGCCGGCGCAATCTTCATCCCGCTGCTCATGGGCGCCGGCATCCACCCGGCACTGGCCGCCGCCGCCGTGAAGTGCGGCACCTACGGCAGCATGCTGAACCCCGGTCTCGCCCATAACCCCTTCGTGGCAAAAATCGCCGGCGTTGACGTCATGGAGGTCATCGGCTTCCACTACGCCGCCAACTTCGCCTCCCTGTTCACCGCCATGATCGCCATCACCATCGTGGCCTACGTGCTGAAAGAGGACAAGGACTACGTGGCCGAGGGCCTGGAAATCGAGAAAGACTTCCGGATCAATTACCTGTATGCCCTGATGCCGGCCCTGCCCATCGTGATCCTGATGCTGGGCGCGACGAAGCTCGTCCCCGTCCTCAAGATGGAAGTGCCTCACGCCATGATCATCGGCACCCTGATTTCCCTGGTCGTCACCCGCACGAAGCCCGCCGACATCGGCAAGGCGTTCTTTGACGGCATGGGCGCCGCTTACGGCTCCATCATCGGCATCATCATCGCCGCCGGCGTCTTCGTCTCCGGCCTCACCGCCACCGGCCTCGTCAATGCCTTCATCGCCGCCATGCTGAACAACCCGGCCATCGTGAAGCTCTGTGCCGCCGTCGGCCCGTTCCTGCTGGGCTTCCTGACCGGCTCGGGCGACGCCGCCACCTTCGCCTTCAACGAGGCTGTCACCCCCCACGCGCCGGAGTTTGGCATGTCCATCGTCCAGATGGGCAGCATGGCGACGCTGGGCGGTACCCTGGGACGCACCATCTCGCCGATCGCCGGGGCCACCATCATCTGCGCCGGTTTCGCCGGCGTCAGCCCGGTGGAAATCACCAAGCGCAACGGTATCCCCATCATCCTGGCGCTGATCGTCGGCATGTTCATGCTGGCCCAGGGCTGATATCCCGGAACCGCCCGCGAAAAGCGCGGCAAGGGCCGCCGCCCGCCTTTTACGGCGCGGGCGACGGCCCTTTTTCGCTTGCCCCCGGACGATTCGTTGTGGTATCATTTAGCTGTCATCGAAACAAAAACCTGCAGGGAGGTTTTTCCATGCCTCAGAAAATCGATCTTCCCATCACCCGCCGCGCGTTCATGAAGATGGCGGCGGCCGCCGCCGGCAGTCTGGCCGCGTCCCCGCTGCTCCCGACGGCCACCGCCGCAGCCGCCCCCACGGCTGGCCGCGACGGCGATACCCTTTCCTACGCGGGAAAA
>JAEEGN010000214.1 GCA_016280345.1 Selenomonadaceae bacterium
CCCCTGTGGCCGCGCCCATCTACACGGGGAAGGCCCATCCCGGCCAAGAGCTCAAGGATTTCGGCGGGGATTTTGCCCGCCGTTACGGCGCACTGCACGGCGTGTACCTGCCGTTCCTGACCGACCAATACAAGAGCCCCTGGAAGCGGGGCAACGATTTCTTCGAGTACGCGGGGGCCGAGTATCTGGGCTCGCAGCTTTTCAGCTATATCGGTCAATTCATGAATACCGGCGACCCGAACTTCGACGAAAAGGAACCGCCGTGGAAGGCGTGGACGCCGGAGATGCCGTTTGAATTGTTTTTCGACGGCGACAGGAATCGGGGCTACGTGACGCCGGGCAGGAACGAGTACCGCTTCGAGGAGGTGGCGGCCCGATTTGACGCCGAGACGTCGGTCTCGGAGGAAAGCAAGGCCATCATCGCCAGCCGCGTTTTCAATCACCGCATTTTCAGCCGCGCGTGGGACGCCCGCTACGGGAACCCGCCCGATCCGATGCTGCAAGGGCCGTAATTTCGCACTATATCGTATATCATATCAGCGCAGGGCTCCGGCTCTGCGCTTTTCCTTTCGGGCAGGGACCCGGGCATCGGGGGTAGAATCCATCGTCATTATATGACAACGGCCATTGTAAACCACGAAATCCTGCCTTCCCGGGGGGACGGCAAGGGATTTTGTGTCAGCGAAAGGGAATGGCCACCGTAATATGATAATAATTTTCTGTACACGTCAATTTGGGGAGGTCTGACTTGTATTTATCGGTAGAGAAGCATAAAGGAGGGGAACAACATGAAGAGAAATTTTGCAAAGAGATATTGCCTGCTGTTTTGCCTCGCGCTCAGTCTGGCGCTTCTTGGCGGGTGCAGTTACAGCGCCAGCAGCACTTCCGAATCGTCGGTGTCGGTGACGGCTAACGGAAAGCCGCAGCTGAACGCCTCGGCCTCCATGAGCGTGGCGCAGAACACGGACGGAAAATCCGTCAACCAGAAGGCGTCGGTAAAACTGGACAGCCAGACCGGCGTCGAAGCATCGCGCCAGAAAACGGCGTCGCGCTCCGAGAACGGGCTGCAATATATCGTGGAACAGGTCATCCTCCGCAGGGGAGAGACGGAGATTTCCGGCTATTTCCTGAATGAAGGCGTCACGGACGTTCACCTGAAGGATATGGCGCTTTCTTTTACCGTCGTGAACGGCAAGAAGCAAATATGGGCGGATGAGACCGATATCGCCAACGCGAATATTACCGTTCGCCCCGGGGAGCAGAAGCCGCATACCTTCGTCGTGACCAATCCGGCGGCGCCCGCTTATGACGGCCCGTTCGATTTTGATTACAGGATGAACTATTGAACCGCGGAGAAACAAGCGGCGCGGCGGCGCGTAAACGATTTCGTCAGGGGCAAGACGAGAGAGCAGGCAATTCTCAGGAAAAGTGCCATCACGGGGTTGCCGCATAGTAAAAATGGCGTCAAAATGTTTGACGCCATTTTTTCATGGCAACGGCAGCCCTGGAGTAATCCCAGGCCGGCATTTCGGGGGCTGACAGCATATTTCTCCGTTACAAAAAAGGACGCCGCGGGAAGAAATCCTCTTCCCGCGGCGTCCCTTTTTTGGCGTTTTGTGGGATGCCCCCCGATTCGTCAGGGGCCGCGGAAGGACGCGCCCAGGGGGGAAAGCGCGGACTCCGCCCGCAGCCGTTCTTCCAGCACGCCCCGCAGGCGGTCGGCCTCGGGACGGCGGGCTTTGTCCAGCAGGCAGCGGAGCAGGACGTAGGAGGCCGCGGCGTCGTCCAGCGCGCGGTGGCGCTCCGCCAGCGGGAAGCCGAGATGGGTCAGCATGGCGGCCAGACCGAATTTCTGGATGGGGCACTCGGGCCCGTCGAACAGCCGGTGGGAGGCGTGCTCGGTGTCGATGAAGGCGGGGGCGAAGGAGCCGGCCGGGGCCAGATGGTAGCGGGCCAGGGCCAGGTTGATCTGGATGAGGTCGTTGTCGCCGATGGCGTGGCCGACGGCGACGGCGTCCCCGACAAAGCGCACGAAGCGGGGCAGCACGTCCTGCTGCCGCTCCTGGCCTTTGAGGTCCTGAGCCGTGAAGCCGGTCAGGGCGGCCACGTGGCGGTTGAGACGGGTGCGGGGCTCCATCAGGGCATGGAATTCCTCCACCGTGCCCGCCGCGAGATCGACGCGCACGGCCCCGATCTCGATGAAGTCGTCCTCCACGAAGCCGGCCCGCTCGGTGTCGAAGGCCACGAGGCGCGTCACGTCCACCGGCGGGCAGTCCGGCGCCCCCACGGGGATTTCCCGCTGCCGGAGCTTTTCCCGGAGCGCCGCCCGGGCCTCCTGCCGCCGCAGCCTGGCGGCCAGCGCTTTGGCCTGCCGGCGCTTCCGCCGGTCTTCACGCGCGGCGTCGCTGGTCTTTTCGTCCATAGAGAAGTTCGTCCCTTCGTATCATATTCTGGAAACTGCTTTTCACTGGCACCTGTATCAGTATAGGGGAATTCGCCGGGAATGGCAAGAGGGCGCGAAAAACCGCCCCGGTCTGATGGAAGGCCGGGGCGGCGTTTTTTCACGGGAGCGGGCTGAGGTCGAGGTGTTCCGCGCCGTCGAGGAATTCCCGGAGCCTCCGGGCGATGGCGGAAACCGATCCCGCTTTCCGCCCCTCGACGTTCAGGGGCATATTGGGATCGTGGAGCGACATCCGCAGCAGCGCCCAGCCGTCGGGGAAGACGAGGCGGACGCCCTCGTAGGAGGGCGAGGCGATGGCGACGCCGGCGGCCTCCGCCCGGGCGGCGAATTGCTTCAGCACTTCCTCGCCGTAGGCTTTGGCGTCCTCAGCGCCGCGGATGGCCAGACGGTACTCCTGGCTTTCCGCCGGGTGGCCGAGGGTTTCGATCAGGCTGCCCAGGGAACGGCCCTCCCGCCGCAGGCGGGCGGCGGCGATGATGAGCTTGACGGCCAGGTAGGCGCCGTCGTCGAGGAAGTAGTTTTCCGACAGGGCGCCGTGGCCGGACGTCTCGATGGCGAGGGGGGAAACGGTACCGGCGCTGTTCAGCCGGCGGCATTCGTCGATGACGTTCTTGTAGCCGCGCCGGAAGCGGTGGTGATGGAGCCCCAGTCCCTGCTCCAGGAAGACGGTGAGCTCGTCGGAAGTGACGGAGTCGGTGACGATGGTGCTGCCGGGATAGTCCGGGGCGAGGATGGCGGCGATCGTGGCGATGAGGGCGTTGCGGCCGATCTCGGAGCCGTCGGCGAGAACGGCGCTCATGCGGTCCACGTCGGTGTCGAAGATGAGGCCGAGGTCGGCCTGGCTCTCGGCCACCGCTTCCCGGATGGCGGCCATGGCGGTCTTGTCCTCGGGGTTCGGCACGTGGTTGGGGAAATGGCCGTCGGGCTCCAGGAACCGGCTGCCGCTGACGTCTGCCCCCAGCGGCGCCAGCACCTCGGTGGCGAAGAAGCCGCCGCCGCCGTTGCCGGCGTCCACGACGACGTGCATATTCCGCAGCGGCTTGGGGCCGTCGTCGATGCCGGCGACGATCCTGTCCCGCAGGAAACGGGCGTAGCGGGTGATCAGGGCGCAGGCCCGGGCGGTCTTGTCCGTCCCGGCGGGGCGCTCTTCGGCCGCCGCCAGCAGGATGGCCCGGATGTCCTCCTTGCCGAGGCCGCCCTCGGGGGTGAAGAACTTCATGCCGTTGCGGTTGGCGGGCAGATGGCTGGCGGTGAGCATGATGGAGCCGTCGGCTCTCGTCTCGTCGAAGAGCAGGGCCATGAACATAGCGGGGGTAGAGGCGAGGCCGCAGTCGAGGGCCTTCGCGCCCGACGCCAGCGCCGCCGAAACCGCTTCGTGGCGCAGGGCGTCCGCCGTGAGACGGGAGTCGTTGCCGACGGCGATGGTCAGGTCCCGGACGGGGCGCCCGGTCTTTTTCGCCAGCCAGCGGATGAAGGCGGCGGTGATGCGGGCGACCGCCGCCGCCGTCAGCGTCACGGGCTCACCGGACTCGTCCGCCATGGCGACGCCGCGGATATCACTGCCGTTCTGCAGCTTCAGTAAGTCTTTCACCTCTAGCATGGAATCTGCTCCTTTGACAATGGGATGGCATACGGGACACGGTTTCTATCAGACGGGCCGGACGGCCCCGGGATAGCGAAGCGTCAGATCGTCGGCGCCGAGACGCGGGATTGCGCCGTCACCGGCCAGGAGCCGGGCGCGATAGTAAATCCCGGCGGCCTCTTCGAGGTACGCGGCCTTGAGCAGCGCGCCCTCCGGCGAGACCGCGTCCACGGTCAGGGCGCCGTGGCTGGCCAGCAGGATGGCGTCGCTTTCCCGGAGCGGCGCTTTCACCGACGCCGCCAGGGCCGGCGTGCCCTGCTGCCCGAAGGGGGCCACGGGAATCTGCCCGTTTTTCAGATTCAGGTGGGCCATCTCGGCGACGACGGCGGGCACCGGCTGCCGCAGGACCGCGAAGACCAGCGCGAACCGCGAATGGGTGTGGACCACCGCCCGGATTTCGGGCCGGCATTCGTAGGCCGCCAGGTGCATCAGCGCCTCGCTGGACGGCCGGAGCCCCGGCTTCGCCTCGACGACGCGGGCGTCCCGGTCGATGACGACGACGTCCGCCGCCGTCATGCGCTGGCGGTCGAGGCCGCTGGGCGTCAGGCAAACCAGCCCCGTCGCTTCGTCCCGGGCGCTGAAATTCCCCGACTTATGGCGGCAAAGCCCCATCGCCTCGGCCGCCCGGGCCGTCTCCAGGACCCGGGCCTTCAGTTCCTCCAGCATACAGGCGTCCTCCTTTTCCGCGGGCCGCTACCAGGTCTTTGGGATGCGCTCGTCGTCGCCCTTGACGTACATGGAGGCGATCGTCTTGCACAGCAGGCGGCGCTCGTCGTTGAAGATCTCGCAGGCCAGCACGATGGTCCGGCGCCCCCGGTGGCGGACCTCCGCCTCGGCCCAGGCGGTATCGCCGGCCCGGAGGTTCGAGATGAAGTCGGTGGTGATGTTCAGCGTCACCGTTTTGGCGCCCACGGTGCAGCAGGCCACGCCCACGGCCGTGTTGGCCAGCGTCGAGAGGGCCCCGCCGTGGACGAAACCGGTGAGGTTCGTATGGACCTCGCCGGAAATCGGCATGTGGACCTTCGCCCAGCCGCAGCCCACCTCGTCAATGATGATGCCGCAATGCCTGACGAACATATTGCTGCTGAAGATTTCCTGAATGATGGCCAGGCACTTCTCACTGTCCATGAACGTCCGCCTCCTCCCAGAGATTGGTGAAGCGTTCGTCGATGCTGGCGACAAACATGGTGGCGACGCCCTCGCAGAGGAGCTTCCCTTCGTCGCTGTAAGCCGCCACCGACATCACCATGGTATGGCGGCCGTGGTGGAGCACCCGGCATTCGGCATGGGCGGCCGCGCCCACCGGGATATTGCGGATGTAGCTGGCGGAAATGTTCTGCGTCAGCACCAGCCGCCCCAGCGTGCGCCCGGCGACGCCGCAGAGGTTGTCGATCAGCGTCCCCAGCGCGCCGCCGTGAAGGAAGCCATCCATGTTGAGCAGCGGGGGCGTCACCGTGAGATGGCTCTTCGCCCAGCCGGGGCCGGCGTCGTCGATGACGATGCCCAGAAGATGAACGAAGGGGTTCGTGTTGTAGAGGTCCCGGAGCCGGGACAAGATCTGTTCCTTATCCAAAGAGATCCCTTCCTTATCCGGCGCGGTCCGGAGCAGGGGCACGCCGTTCCCCTGCGGGCGCCCTGCCCGCGCTAAGTGTTCCTATTGCACCACGTCTGCTAAGTTCCCGCGGCGCGTTCCGCTTGCGCTCACCAAGCGGCCGGGTATATATTCACACTAAGCTCCCCCGGCGCTTCGCTTGGGCTCGCTAAGTGTTCATATTATACCATAAAACGGAAAAACCTGCCGCAGTTTTTTACGCGGAGGCGTCCCGCCGCCGCCCCATCTGTTGTGGAGGGGACCGGGGGCGCGCAACAACATATAGGGATAGTATTTTTCCCCGGTTTGTGATACAATAACTCTGTACGTGATTTATCTTGATGAAGAAGGAATACCATGCCAAGCGATATGCATACCCATACGGCGTTTTCCGACGGACGTCTGTCGCCGGAGGACCTGGTGGCGGCGGCAAAAGAAGCGAAGCTCTCCTATCTCGCCATCACCGACCACGACACCGTGGACGGCATCCGGCACTTGTACGAGCAGGGGCTATACCCGTCGAAGACGCTCCATATCATTCCCGGCATAGAGTTCAGCTCGGAGGTGGACGACCATGACGTCCACATTCTGGGCTACGATTTCGATATGTACAACCAGGAACTCATCGACAAGGTCAGCGAGATCGCGGAGGCGCGCTGGTCGCGCTTTTCCCTGATGATCGAGAAGCTCCGCGCGCTGGGTTTCAATCTGACGGAATCGGACGTCCTGCAGCTGGCGGGTTCCAGCAGCTCCATCGGCCGGGCCCACGTGGCCCGGGCTCTGGTGAAGAAGGGGCTGGTTCCGACGGTGCGGGAGGCCTTTGACCGGTTGCTGGAGCACGACCAGCCGGTCTACGTGCCGCACTACCGGCTGCCGCCGGATGAGGCGGTGGCGCTGATCCGCCGGGCCGGCGGAGTACCGGTGCTGGCCCATCCGAAGAAGGTCAGGGACGACGCTCTGGTGGAGAAGCTGCTGGAGCTCGATTTCGGCGGCCTGGAGGTTTACTATCCGCTGCATGACGCGGCGGATACCGAACGGTACATCGCCTTGGCCAAAAAACACGGCCTGCGCCTCACCGGCGGGTCCGATTTCCATGCCTCGCCGAACCGCGTTCCGACGCAGCTCGGTGAATTCACCATCGACGACGAGCTGGCCGCGCCTTTCTTCCATCCGCCGGAAGCGCTGGAATAAAAGCGCCGGGCAAATGACGGTTTCATCATTTTTGGGCAAGTGGGTGATTGAACGCAATGGATGTCATAGCATTGGTCGGCCCCAGCGGGACCGGAAAAAGTCACCGGGCGCTCCTGGTAGCGCACCAGCACAACGCGGATGCCATCATTGACGACGGCATCCTGATCAAGGACGGCAAGATCATCGCCGGCCTGTCAGCCAAGCATGAAAAAAGCCGCATCATGGCGGTCCGCCGGGCGATCTTCGTCCTGCCGGGCCACGCGGAGGAAGTCCGGACGGCCATCCGGGAGGTCGCGCCGCAGCGGATGCTGATTCTCGGCACCAGCGAGAACATGGTCCACCGGATTGCCCGCATTCTCGACCTGCCGCCGGTTCGCCACATCATCCGCATCGAGGACATCGCCTCCCGGGCGGAGATGGCCAAAGCCGCGTTCTACCGGCTGAAGCAGGGCAAGCACATCATCCCGGTGCCGACGATCGAGCTCAAGCCGCATTTCTCCGGCTACCTCATCGACCCGATCCATTCGTTCTTCCGCAAGTCCGCCAAGCATCGCCGCCGCCTGGGCGAGAAATCCATCGTGCGGCCGGTGTTCAGCTACTACGGCAAGCTGGTCATCGACGATTCGGCGGTGCAGGCCATCGTCCAGCGCCTGATCGGCGAGAAGGACTTCGTGAGCAAGGTGGGGCATATCCGCGTCCATCACCTGACTGACGAGGGTGAGGACCGCGGCATCGAGGTCACCTGCGAAGTGGTGCTCCACTACGGCAAGCACATCCCCACGCTGATCCATCAGACACAACGGATGATCAAGGACGCCATCGAGTACATGACCGGCATGGTCGTCCACGAGGTCAACATCATGGTCAAGACGCTTTACGTGAACGCGTAGCCAAAGACAGCCGGCGTTTCTCTCCCCAAAAGAAAGCGGAGCCAGGCGTAATGCCCGGCTCCGTTTTTTGGGTCACGGTCTGCGGGGGAAAGGGCGCTATTTCTTATCCCGGAACGCCGTCAGCGCGGCGGTCAGCTTCTGCCGCGTCGGGTTCTCGTTCTCCTGTTTCCAGGCGACGAGGACGGACATGCGGTTCTGGGCCCCGGTCAGGGGGACGAAGGCCAGTTCCGCCGACTGCGGCGCCGCGGCGCGGAAGCAGTCGGGCAGGATCGAGATGCCCATGCCCATCGCCACCAGCAGGTAAATCGTCTCGACGTCACTCGTCAGGCAGGCCGGCCGCAGGCTCTGGTTGAAGGCCGCCGGACGGACCGGGCTGCCGGTCATGCTGCCCCGCCCGTTGGCGGAGTTGTCATAGGAGATGAACGCTTCGTCCTTGATCTTCGCCAGCGACAGGGACGAAGCCCCCGCCATCGGATGGCTGGCGGGCATGACGACGAGCAGGGACGCGGTCCCCAGTTCCTGGTAGGTATTGCGCGGCAAGTACTGCTTGTCGATATCGAAGGCCAGCGTGAAAATGGCGTCGTAGGTGCCGGACTGGAGCCCCTCGTAGAGGCCGGCAATGGTAGTGCCCTGCAGCGTCAGGTTGACGTTCGGGTACTGGGCGTAAAAGGACCGCAGGAACGCCGGGAACCGGGTGTGGCAAAAGCCGTTGATATAGCCCAGGGACAGGGTGCCGTTAAAGCCGGAAGAGACCGCCCGGGTGCGGGCGACGGAGCTCTCGATCTTGGCGATGATGCTCCGGGCCTCGCCGACGAAAATCTGGCCGGCCGGCGTCAACTGGACGCGCCGTTTGGTCCGCTCGAAGAGCTGGACGCCGAGCTTATCCTCCAGGGATTTGATTTGCTGGGTGATCGCGGTCTGGGAAACAAAGAAATTCCGGGCGGTCTGAGTGAAACTCAGCGTTTCCGCCAGGTCAAGGAAGTAGGTCAACTGGTGAATGTTCATGAAACACGTCCCTCCTGCCAATGAATCTCACAGAAACGCCAATCAAACGTCCGGGCGGCGCCCGGATAACCCACAAAAAAGCGGGCCTGTCAATCATGGTTTCCTTCTGAATCATTATATAAGAAACAGGGGGTATCGTATATAGTACTTTTCGGTAATTCCCCAAGGTCACCGTTCTTCTTCTCCGGAAATGAAATGTTTTTCTCCGAAGGGGAGTTGCAGGGACGGAAAAATCTGATATAATAAAGAGCAATCTGTTTTTCTGGAGATGCAGAATCGTATGGAGTTTCAGCAGTCCCCGCTTGTGCTGACGGACGCCAGAGTCATCGGCGAGGGCGGGCATAAAAGAGTATATGTTCACCCCGGGGACGACTCGCTTTGCGTGAAGATCCTGCTCCACGGAGAGGAAGATTCCGACTGGCGCAAGGAGATGCGCTACCGGCGCAGCCGGGAAAAAAGAGGACTATCTTCCCAGTTATTGACCCGGTTTTACGGCAGTCAGCCGCTGGCGGACGGACGTACCGGCTATATCTTCGAGCGGGTGCGGGATTTCGACGGCCAGGACAGCCGCTCCCTGCGGGAGTATCTGGACGAGGGGGGGGAGCGCCTGAAGCCGGAACTGGTGCTGGCGGGCCTCCTGTCCTTCCGGGAACTTCTGATGGAGGAGAAGATCATCACCAGCAACATGGAATCGTCGAACTTCCTGCTCCAGTGGGTGTCCCCTGAGGAGTACCGCGTCCGCATCGTGGACAACATCGGCAGCCCGGTGACGATCCCGCTGATTTTCTACGTCGATTTTCTGGCTCTCCACCACGTCAGGAAATACTGGGAGCGGTTCGTGTGCGACCTGCACCACCGCTATCCCCAGATCATAACGGAGGCGGTGGCGGCCAAACTCCGCTGAACGTCTCCCCCGCCGCCGGCCGCGGCCAAGGGCAGCCCTTTTGTCAGGGCCGGCCCTTGTTTGTTTTCGCCCGCCTATTTCCGGCCGAAGGCGAAGATCTTCACGAACAGGAAGGTCACCGGCACGCCGAGGACGGCGGCGGCCAGGTAGCTGACCACCGGCGGGAACCCCAGCCAGTTGTAGACCAGCAGCACGATGACGTTCTGGATGACGTAGTTGGGGATATAGGAGATGCTGAACTTCACCAGCCGGGACCAGGACAGCGGCTCGGGGAAGACGAAGGTGCTGTTCAGCCAGTAGGCGATGACGTTGCTGGTGAGGTAGCCGCAGTTGAAGGCGACGTTGTGGTTCGGGATGACGAAGGCGTAAAGCCAGGACAGGAACGTCCCGTTGAAGGTATTGACGCAGCCGACGACGAGAAAGAGCAGGAACTCCTTCGTGAGGAAATGGCGCCGGAGGTTATCGGCGAGACGCAAGCGGATCGCGACCTTTCTTCCGGAGGATTGGATTGACAGATGTATTATCGCCGACCGCGGCGCGATTGTCAATTTCCCGCCGGAAAAACGAGACGCCGCGCCGCACGGTGAAAATACGGAAATGAAGTGGATGAGGGATGAAGCTGGTTTCGATCGTGGTGCCGGTCTTTAATGAAGAAGCGAATATTCGTCATTTCTACGGGGCGGTTTGCCAGGCCATGGCGCCGCTCGCTTACGATTTTGAGCTCGTGTTCGTGGACGACGGTTCCCGGGACGCGAGCCGCGCGATCCTCGACGAGCTCGCGGCGGCGGACGAGCGGGTGCAGCCGATCTTCCTGGCGCGGAATTTCGGCCATCAGCTGGCGCTGACCTGCGGCCTCGATTACGCCGAAGGGGACGCCGTGATCACCATGGACGGGGATATGCAGCACCCGCCGGAACTCATCCCGGAGCTCCTGGCCCAGTGGGAACAGGGCTACGAGGTGGTGCAGACCATCCGGGTGACGACGGAGGGCGTTTCCATCCTCAAGCGGACGACCTCGGCGCTCTACTACAAGCTGCTGAACATGATTTCCAGCGTGCCCGTCCAGCCCGGCGGGTCGGATTTCCGGCTCATGGACCGGGTGGTGGTGCGGGCCTTCCGCCGTTACCGCGAGCACGCCCGTTTCATCCGCGGCATGGTGGGGGCGATGGGCTTCCGCCAGAAGAAGATTGAGTTCGTCGCGCCGCCGCGCTTTGCCGGCGTTTCCAAGTTCTCGCCCCGCAAGATGATGAACTTCGCCGTCGACGGCATCCTGGCCTTTTCCACCCTGCCGCTGCGGGCCGGGCTTTACGCCGGCGTCCTCAGCGCCGCCATCAGTTTCCTGCTGCTCCTGCACGTGCTCTACGTCAAGTTCGTGGAGAACGACGCCGTACCCGGCTGGGCGACGATCACCGCCTGCATCCTGTTCTTCGGCGGCGTCCAGCTCTTCATCCTCGGCATCATGGGGGAATACATCGGCCGCATCTTCGAGGAGACGAAGGGCCGTCCCCTCTACCTCATCGCCCGCGGCAAGCCCCGGGACGAAGCGGAAGGCGGTCCTTCCGCCGTCGGCGCGACGTGGGGACCGGCAGATTGAACCAACGTCAGACAGGCTCCCCGGGGGATTTCCCGGGGAGCCTGTTCGCTTTGGCCGGACGGCTCAGGGCGGCGATGCCGGCCCGGCGCCGCCGCGGCGCACAACGTCCTCACCGAAGCGCTTTTTCAGGCCGTCGATGGCCGCGTAAAGGCGATCTTTTTTCGGCACGTCGCGGAAAAGCGAGAGCGTGCCCGGTCCGTCGAAGCCGCTGCCGCTGATGCCCAGGAGCCGGATACCGGCGCCAGGCGGCAGGGGAAAGGCGCGGAAGAGTTCCCGGGCCGTCTCGTAGATTTCCTCGTCGTAGCAGGTGTCCTCGGGCAACGTCTTCCGGCGGGTGTAGGTGGAAAAGTCCTGGAGCCGGATCTTGAGCTGGATGGTCCGGGCCCGCTTCCCGGCCCGGCGCAGGCGCCAGCCGACCTGCCCGGCCAGGTACAGGAGCTGCGCCTCCGCTTCTTCCCGGCTTTTGACGTCCCGCTCGAAGGTGATTTCCCGGCCGATGGATTTCGCCTCGGCCACCGGTTCCACGGGCCGGTCATCGCGGCCGTTGGCGAGCTCGTAAAGGTGCGAGGCCAGCCGTTTGCCGAGGCGGGCGGCCAGCGCCGCCGGGTCGGCGGCCGCGACGTCGCCGATGGTGCAAAAGCGCAGCGCCCGGAGCCGGTCGCCGGTCTTCTGCCCCACGCCCCAGAGCCGGGAGACCGGCAGCGGCCAGACGACGCGGGGAATATCCCCGGGGCGCAGGATCGTCAGCCCGTCGGGTTTTTCCAGATCGGAGGCGAGCTTCGCCAGGAATTTGTTCGGCGCGATGCCGACGGAGGCGACGAGGCCGGTGGCGTCATGGACGGCGTCCTTGATGCGCCGCCCGTAGGCCGGCAGGCTTTCCATCAGGCCCTCCATGCCGGTCAGGTCGAGAAAGCCCTCGTCGATGGAAAGGGGCTCGATCCGCGGCGAGAACCGCTCCATGAGCGCGAAGATCTGCCGCGAAGCCGCGCTGTAGCGGGCGAAATCCGGCGGCAGGAAGATGCCGTTCGGGCAGCGCCGCCGGGCGGTCTCCATGGGCATCGCCGAGTGGACGCCGAAGCGGCGGGCTTCATAGGAGGCGGTGGAAACGACACCGCGGGCCGAGAGGCCGCCGACGATGACCGGCCGCCCGCGGTAGGCCTCGTTGTCGCGCTGCTCCACCGCGGCGAAGAAGCAATCCATATCGAAGTGGGCGATCCACCGCGGCCGCTCCGTCCCGTTCTGTTCCCGCGCCATGCCATCGCCCCCTCCCGCTGAATCTTCCCTCACGAAGCGCCCGGACACGCCCCGCGGAAGGGGCTTCCGAACAAGTATCATACCATATCAGATTATAGCACATCGCACTCCGGCGGGAAATGGGCGATTGGTTCCTGACAGGCGGCGCGCCGTCCCATAGCGAGCATCTGTTCCTGTTAAAAAATGAGAAAAATAAGGCGATAGACAGTTCCCTATCGGCGTAAGGTGTGGTAGAATGATATGAATTGATAATCGCGAGTCTGAGGAAGGAGTTTACCGATACAATGTGGAATTTATTTGGCGGTTTTTCCCGCGATATGGGCATAGATCTGGGGACGGCGAATACGCTGGTCCACGTGAAGGGCCGGGGCATCGTCCTGCGGGAGCCCTCGGTGGTGGCGATCAAGAGCGACAACGGCGAGGTCCTGGCGGTGGGCGAGGAAGCGAAGCGGATGATCGGCCGCACGCCGGGCAACATCGTGGCCATCCGCCCGATGAAAGACGGCGTCATCGCCGATTTCGACGTAACCCAGGCCATGCTGAAGTATTTCATCCGCAAAGCGATGAACACGAAGTCCTTCGTGCGGCCCCGGGTCGTGGTGGGCGTGCCCTCCGGCGTCACCGAGGTGGAGAAGCGGGCGGTCATCGACGCGGCCCAGCAGGCGGGCGCCCGGGAGGCGTACCTGATCGAGGAACCGATGGCGGCGGCCATCGGGGCGGGTCTGCCGGTCGAGGACGCCACCGGCAGCATGGTCGTTGACATCGGCGGCGGCACCACCGAGATCGCGGTGATTTCCCTCGGCGGCATCGTCACCAGCCGCTCCATCCGCATCGGCGGCGACGAGATGGACTCCGCCATCGTCCAGTACATCAAGCGCATGTATAACCTGATGATTGGCGAGCGGACGGCGGAGGAGGTCAAGATCTCCATCGGCTCGGCCATCGTCCTGCCGGAGGCGGACCGGACCATGGACATCCGCGGCCGCGACCTCGTCAGCGGCCTGCCGAAGACGTTGAACATCAAGGCCAGCGAGGTCCGCGAAGCGCTGGACGAGCCGATCTACAAGATCATCGATGCCGTCAAGGGCACGCTGGAAAAGACGCCGCCCGAGCTGGCGGCGGACGTGATGGACCACGGCATCATGATGACCGGCGGCGGGGCGCTGCTGACGAACCTCGACAAGCTCCTGAGCAAGGAGACGGGCATGCCGGTGCTGGTGTCCGAGGACGCGCTTTCCTGCGTAGGCGAGGGTACCGGCCGTTCCCTGGAAAACATCGAGCTTTTGCATCGCGTAGTGATGACGACAAAGAAGTTGAAATAAATGGGCAAAATCAAACGGGAGCAGGAGTCCGGCCGCATCGTCTGGATCCTGGTTTTCGTAGTTGTCAGCGTGTTCTGCATCATCTTTTTCGCGGCGCAGGGCCGATTCCTCACGCCCTTCGCCAGCCAGACGGTCATGACGGCGCTGGCGCCGTTCCAGCGGGCGGCTTCCTGGGCCGGCGACCAGGTGAACGGCCTGGTGGCCAACTTCACGGACGTCATGACCGTCCACCAGCAGAACAAGCTGCTCCGCAGCGAAGTCGAGCAGCTTCGCGTCCAGAACGTGAAGGCGGCGGAGTACGCGGCGGAGAATATCCGCCTGCGCGAGCTCCTGGGCTACAAGGATCAGGCGACCTGGTTCGATCTCGTCATCGCCCGGGTTATCGGCCGGGAAGCGGCGACCTGGACGCGGATGATCGTCATCGACCGGGGCACGCAGCACGGCGTCCAGAAGAACATGGCGGTCGTGACGTCCCGGGGACTGGTGGGCGTCGTCCACGAAGCGGGGCCGATCTCGTCGAAAGTCCGCATGATCCTCGATCCGCGGGCCTCGGTGGGGGCGCTGGTGCAGCGCTCACGGGTGGCCGGCATCGTCGAGGGCAGCCCGGACAATCCGAATCAGCCGCGGCTTTCCAATATCCCCCGCAACGAGGACATCGCGGCCGGGGATATTCTCGTCACTTCCGGTCTCGGCGGCATCTATCCCAAGGGCATCGTGATCGGCCGGGTGGCGTCGCTGCGTCATGACTCCACCGGCCTTTTGCACCTGGCTTCCGTGGAGACGGCGGTGGACTTCCAGCGTCTGGAAGACGTGGCG
>JAEEGN010000215.1 GCA_016280345.1 Selenomonadaceae bacterium
CGCAGGGCTGCGGCGGCGGACGCTTCGGCTCCGACGATGGTCTCAGCCGCGAACAGCTTTTTACGCTCCTGTTCCGCTATGCCGCCTATAAGGGCGCCGCTTCCGCGCCGGATACAGGATACCTGGACTATTACGACGCCGCAGGGGTGAGCCCCTGGGCGGTCGATGCTTTCCTCTGGGCCGTGCAGGCGCGGCTGATCGATTCGGAAGCCCGCTGTCTCCTCCCCAAGTTCGCAGCAGACCGGACTCTGGCCGAAACGGCGCTGGAGTGGGTTCAAAGCTGAAATATAAATCTGATTTCCATATTGCAAGCATCACCCATATACCTCTCACACCGCCACCCGAAAGGAGACGCCCCCGATGAAACACCTGACGAGGCCCATCCTGCTCCTGACACTGCTGTCCAGCCTTCTCCTCTCCACGGCACTCCCGGCCTTTGCCCAGAACTTCTACGGCTCCGGCAATGTGCTGATCGCCGTGGACATGGCGCAGTACGCGGAAAATGACATGGTAGATTACCCCGAGGGGACCATGGGAACCCTCATCTGGGGCGATGACGCCCCCACGGGCGAGAACACCCGCCCTGCCTTTTCTCCCCACAGCGCCAAGGTCTCCCCGGAGCCGGACCCTCCGGTCGCGCCGGAATATGCCGTCGAGACCGTCTACGAGCCGGGACAGCGGGCCCTTTTCCCCTATGGCAGAGTCGACGACCCGGATATGTGCGGTCAATTCTGGATGGCGGAGGAGGATCTCCCGGCGGGATTGTTCCGGGACGGCGTACCGCTGTTCTGGATCAACAGCAACCGAGTCATGGATGTATCCGGCGAGATCAGATATAGTTTCCCTGCGGAAAAAACGGGGGACAGCGTTGAGGTATGCTGCGTCGATTTCCTGGAGTTTCAGTGCGTCGCCGTCACGGCGCACAGCACCGTCTGGCAGTACACAGGGACCGCCGTCTCCGACCGCAGCGGCTTCGACCCGGCGGATTATATGGACGCGGTGGAACTCAACGATGATGAGCTCGCCTGGATCACCGACATTTGTGACACGGCCTGGGAACGGGAGGGCGCACTCTATAACGACCCGCGCTTTGAAGACATGCAGGGTGACCGGGACGGAAAGGCCGCTTATTTCATCATGGGCCTCGATAACCTGTTTGGCAAGACCCTCGGCTATTACGATGCGGAAAACACGGATCTCTACGGCATCGACTGCCTCTTCATCAACGCCTGCGATCTGCCCGGAAGAACGACGTGGATTGAGGAGGAGAGCGCGGGGGAGTATGTTCGGCAGACTCTGATCCACGAGCTGAATCATTATATCCAGTGCGGACGCGTCGAACACAACATCGTCTCCGCGTGGGTGGAGGAGAGCCTTGCGGATCACGCCATCGTCGTGCTGGATCCGGAGGCCGTGACCTATCTGCTCAACAACCGGGCCGTAACGTTCGCGATCTCCGGGCTGCGCATGATACCCGGTCTACTCTGGAGCGACGGGCCGGAATACGGGCGCTCCAATTACAGCCCCACGGTCTATAACCTGGGGCCGCTGTTCCTGCGATATGTGGAGCAGCGGAGCACGGGTGTCGAGATTGGCGGGCTCTGGCCGACATTTGCCGCAAGCCGAACGCCGGAGCGGCCCCAGAGCAGCGCGGAGCTGGACGCCTTCCTCACGGAAAAGACCGGTGAGGGCCTGGAATCCTGGCTCGCGGCGTATATGGCGGCTGTGGTCGTCGGCGCGGAGGACGGGCTCTATCGCATGGGCGATGCGGGTGCGACGGCGGCGTTCCGCTTCGATCAGATCAAGTTCTTCCGCGACAGCGGGGAGTATGGGAAGTGTCTCGGCGGCATTGATGAACAAAGCGCCACCGATGCGGAGACGGCGGCAAAATTCATCGACTTCTATGGCATCACCGCCATCCAGGGCGGCGGCACTACCTACGCTTACCGCAACGACGCCGGCGGGAAAATCGCCATCACCGGCGCAGATGATCGCTGGTATTTCTTCGCCCTGGACATGGATTTGCCCAAGGGCTTCCCCGATGTTCCGGAAGCGGCCTGGTATCACGACGCCGTGACAAGGGCATCCGACGCGGGCCTTCTGCAGATCCGAAGCGGCGAAAAATTCTACCCCGACGCCGACGCCACCCGTGCCATGGCAGTCACGATGCTCTGGCGGCTGGCCGGGGAACCGGAGGCGGCTTCGGCGGCTTTCGTGGATGTGGAGTCCGGGGTCTGGTATGAAAAGGCCGTGAACTGGGCCTTTGCACAGGGCATCGTCTGCGGCACCTCGGCGGAGACCTTTTCCCCGGAC
>JAEEGN010000216.1 GCA_016280345.1 Selenomonadaceae bacterium
AGCGTCAGCATGCACCTCGCCCGCGCCGCTTATGAGCGGGGCGTGAACTTCACGGTCAGCACGAACCAGTACGGGCCCCTGTCCTCCTCCGAAGTGAAGGCGGCGCCTTTCGTGGAGCGACTGATCCAAAACGCGACCTATGAGATGGTGGACAAGGAGCTGACGCCGGACGGGCAATATGTGGTGCTGAATTTCCCCAACGAGAAAATCCGCTTCGACTTCTTCAATCTGGGAGATAACTATGTACGTGAGGTCCATGACGACGGCTATGAGATCCTCTACAAGATCAGGTTTGACGACGGCGTGACAAAGGCAAACAAGGTCATGCAGCAGTGGTACGACGCGCTGGCCGCCGTCCGCTGAATTTCATGCGACGCAAGGCTTCCGGGGATACGTCCCCGGAAGCCTTTTTGCGGCATGAGGGCCGGGGAAAACGTGCCGGCGGCGGGAGAATAGGGTATCATTGAAGGAAAATCGGGCGGGCGATGGAACGCGAGATGGCGGAGGCCCTCATGGTTCCGGCGTCATCCGGTGGCATTGTGTTCCAGGGAGTATCTTGCCGGGCTTGAGGACATCGACCTGAACGGGGGATGATTCCGGCGAGTTTCCGGGCCAACCGCTGCGAGGGATGATTTCCGTGCAGAAACAGAGCGTAATTCCCTTGCACGAAGGGTCGACGCATGATATTATATAGGGAGAAGATTTGCCGATTTTCAGAATGATCAATAAAGGAGCGAGGAAACAATGGCAAAAGAGTTTTCGCAGAGCGAAGCGGCGGGGCCGAAGGGCTGGACGGTCTGGAAGGTCGTCGGACGCATTGATACGCAGACGGCGGATGCTGCCTATGAGACGGGTGAAGGAATCGTCAAGAAGTGCGATAAGACGGTGCTGGATATGTCGGAGATGGAGTATCTTTCCAGCGCGGGACTTCGCGTGCTGCTCCGGCTGAACAAGCTCGCTGCCAAGTCCGGTAAGAGTTTCACCGTGGCGGGGCCGGGCGGCATGGTCAAGACGGTACTGGAGGACAGTGGCATGGACGTGTTGCTGAAGCTCAAGGATTCGCTGGACGAACTGGAGTGAGATTCCGTTGAAAAAGTACCTCGTCTCTGCCGGAAGGCTGCGGGCCGCCAGGCGGCGTTCTTCGCCGGGGAGACGGTGACCTCCTGCGACGGCGAAAGGTTGACGATGGTTGTCTGCGATAACGGAAAGGCGCTCCGAGGGGCTCCGGGCGCTGTCATCACGAACCCGGACAGCGGTTTGGATTCACGATTGATTGAATACTTTTTGGACGCGCGGGAAATATTTTTTCCCGCGCGTCTGTTATTTGGTTTCCAAATCATATATAGTTATAGTGGGTAATTTTGTTAGGCAAAAAGGCGGGATCATTCCCCGGGCGGCGCCTGACTCGTGTGCCGGCATGATGATTCGCGATGAAAACCGCGCTGAAGGAGCAAAGGAAAACGATGAGATACTGGGTTGTCGTTGTTGACGACGAGGCATTGAGCCTGACAAACGCCAAGAGCATACTGAACGAGCATGATATGCGCGTCACCTGCCTGCGCTCCGGTCAGGATTTGCTGAAATACCTGACGAAGAACGAGCCGGATCTGATTCTTTTGGACGTCTTGATGCCGGAGATGGACGGCTTCGAGACCTTCCGGGCGGTGCGCCGGCTGGAGGAGGAGCAGGGGAAGCGGCAGACGCCCATCATCTTCCTGACGGGCTCGGATGACAGCGAGATGGAGCACCTCGGCCTCCAGGCCGGTGCCGCCGATTTCATCCGCAAGCCGCTCAACCGCGATATCCTGATTCGGCGCATTCATAACACGATTATGAGCGTCAAGAAGATCGAAAGCCTGACGGAAGAAGTCACCATCGACAAGCTGACAGGTTTCCTGAACAAAGCGGCCGGAAACGAGCGGGTTTCAAAGCTCTGCGGCACCGTGACCGGGGCGTTGATGGTCTTCGACCTGGATAATTTCAAGCTGGTCAACGACCTGTACGGTCATGATATGGGCGACCGGGTACTGGTGGCGTTCGCTGAGGTTGCCCGTCGCAACATGAGGGCAGAAGACCTGATGGCCAGGATCGGCGGCGACGAGTTCATGGCGTTCTGCCGCGATATGAATGATGAGATCGGTGTGGAACGGCTGACCCAGAGACTGAACGATCAGTTCTTCCGGGAAGCGATGCGGCTGATGGGGGAGGATTTCAACATCCCCCTGGGAATCTCCGTCGGCGTGGTGATGGTGCCGGAGCACGGGCGGGATTTTGAGACGCTGTTCCCGCTGGCGGACAGTGCGCTTTACCGGGTCAAGCAGAACGGCAAACACGGCTTCGCCATCCATCAGCCGGAGGCGGTGGACAGTTTTCACGCTGAGGACATTCAAAACGAGCTCGTCCGCGTCATGAAGATTGTCGAGGAACGGAACGACGGCGGCGGCGCGCTCCTGCTCGGAATGGAACAGTTTTCCTTCGTCTATCGTTTCCTCAAGCGGTTCAGGAAGCGATACGGCGGCGGGGACGTCCAGCTCCTGTTCATCCTGTCGGAAAAGGACGGCGGTGGGACGCAGGGAGAGACGCTGAAAGACGCGGCGGCACAGTTCGGCCTTTGCTTGCAGGAAACGTTGCGCAAAAGCGATATCATCCTGCAAAGCCGGCCCAACCAGTTCTTCCTGCTCCTGCCGGAGCTTGGCGAGGCGGACTTTCCCGATATGCTCAACCGCATCCTGAAGGCGTGGGATGCGACGGGACGCCATGACGGTATCGACGTCGCTCATGCCGCCAAGTTCACTGTTTACGCGACACCGGCATCCGGCCAGGAGAGAAAGGCGGAAGCATGACAGCTCTGCCCGGGGGAAGAATCAATCGATACAGCCAACACAGCACGAGGGGGACGACATGGTGGAGGAAGCGAGGAACATCACCGAAGAGATCACTCCGGAGGAACAGAAGATTATCCAGAAGGAATACGGCCCGCAGAAGTGCTTCGGGAGCCGGCTGGAGTGGAAGGAGAAGCTGGTCTCAATCCATGGCTTGACAGAGGAGGAGATGGCGTTTTTCGGACAGAACGCTTCGGATTCCGCTGGTCTGTCCGTGCAGAGGTTGTACAAGTTCCAGGGGACCTTCGTTCCCGTACGCTTCGCGCGGGAGCTCCAGCGTCTCGTTCAGGACAATCCGATCCTGCGTTCCGGCTATTTCCCTCTGCGAGACCGTGTGGTGCGGGTCGTGGTCCAGGAGACACAGCCGGCGGCGAACATCGTTTACCGCAACCTCACGGGGCAGTCGTCGCTGGAGGTCGATGCCGCGTTGTACGGTTATATGGCCGCCGATATGCGGTGTCCACTTGATCTTGTCCGACCGCCGCTTTTTCGTTTCGCGGTCTTCCATACCGGTAAGGACGAGTACGCCATCCTGTTGACCATTCTCGGCATCCTGCGAGACAGTCTGGACATCCGCCGTCTCCTCGACGAGGTTGACCCGCAGGCCGCCGCCACCAGGGAAACGGCGCCGAAAGAAAAACCGCCGTCGGAGGAAAGCCTGCAGATCACGGAAACCGTCCGCCGCTACTGGGGACAGCTCCTCATGAACCTGCCGCCGATGCCCGCGCTCCCGTACTATGCCGCGACCGGGCGGCCGTTCTCCCAGAAGGCGTACCGCCTGCCGGGGCTGGAAGCCTACGAGGAACTGCTGGCGGAAAAGTCCGGGGGCAATCCGGATATGTTCATGTCCATTCTGCAGACAGCCTGGGGGCTATTCCTCCAGCATGCGAATCATTCCTCGGACACCTGCTGCTGCGTTATGGCGCCGTTGGAAAAGCGCCTGGGCGGCGGGCAGACGATCATTCCTGTCCGGCTTCGCACCAATCCGGGCCTCACCGTGGGCGGAATGGTCGAGGGGCAGTTCCGCCAGCTTCTCGCGTCACGGCCTTACAGCCGGGTGGGGCGCAAGGGCATGGGCGAGCTGCTGGGCGGCCGGCGGAAAATGTTCAACCATTTTCTGAGCTTCGGGGAATTCGGCGGTTACGCGCAGGCGTCCTCCGGCGGCGCGGCGGTGATGGAGAACGTCTGGGATATGCAGGGGATGCCCCTCGGCGTCTATTTCCTCTTTCTGCCGTCGGGAATGGCCGCCATCTTCCTCTACGATGAGAGTTGCTTCCCGCCCGGCGGCATCGAACGCCTGGCCTGGGAATTCGAGATGACGCTGCATCAGATGCTGATTCTTTGGGACAGCACGTTGACGGATTTCCATCCGAAGCTGGCGGCCAGCCTCTCCGATTCGGAGCGCGCCGTCTCTTACGGCGAGGAGGAACCCGTCGAAAGCGTCCTGGCCGCGCTTTCGTTCTTCGACGGCGTCAGCGAGGCCAGCCTGCGGCGGCTTGCGGCCCACGCTGTCCTGTCTGTCCACTATGAGGGCGATTACGTCTTGCCGGAAAGCGACAAGCCCAAGCTGTTCTTCCTGGCGGAGGGGCAGATGGCACGGCTCATGGACAGCGGCAACGGCTGGCTCAATATGCTCGACGTCGCGATGGACGGCGCCTGGATCAACGAGACGGTGCTGCTGCCGAAGTGCAAGTCAAAGAGCGCGGCCGAGGTCATTTCCGAGGAGGCGCGTATTCTCGCCATTCCCGCCGACGATTTCGAGGCGGTGCTCGGCGCGGAGCCGCCGCTCATGCGCCGCGCTTTCCTGCACGTGCTCAAGGAGATGGAGAAATACGAACGCCGCTGGGTAGAAACATAGCATGAAAGGCGTGGCGGGCCCGGAAGGGGGAGAAAACGATGATCCTGAAGCTGGGGAATTTCACAGCGGACAGCGAGGAAATAGACATCTCCCTCAAGAGTGTCCTGATTGCCTCCGTGGTCATCACCATCTTCGTGGACGTTATCCTGTTCTATTACAATATGATTTACGAGGAGAAGCGCAGCAACATCATCCGGGACGGCCAGGTAGCCACCATGATGTCAGCGGATCGTCTGGGCGACTATCTTTCCACCAGCATCGACGCCGTCAAGCTCACGGCCTATACGCTGGAAGGGATGAAAGCGGAAGGACGCCCGAAGGAGGAGATACTCAACTATCTTGTCTGGCAATCCACGGCGGTGAAAAGCGCTGTCTTTGAGAATACGACGGGCATTTACGGCTATATTGACGGCGAATTCATCGACGGCACGCTCTGGATACCGGATGAGAATTTCGTGCCCACGGAGCGTCCCTGGTATACCGCGGCGCTGGCTCAAGACGGCAGGATTGCCGTTGTCGATCCGTATCTTGACGTCCATACGGGGACCGTTATGATGACCATCGCCAAGAGGCTGGAGGACGGCCATAGCGTCGTGGCCATGGACATTTCGATGGAAAAGATCCAGAAGATCATCGAGAAGACTGCGGCGTCAGGCGGTTCCGACGTCGAGATCATTCTGGACAGCCACGACATCGTGGTGGCCCACTCGGTCCCGAAGGAGATCGGCAAGAACTACAACAAGGATGATGACTCGCTCTGGGGGCGGCAGGTGAAGAAAAGCCGCGCCATCAAAGATCATTTCTTCGAGGGGGAGTACCGGGGGGTACACTATATCGTTTACGCCGCGAAGACGGAAAGCGACTGGCTTTGCCTGTCGGTGAAGAACGCGACGGAGGTTTTCCAGCCCCTGCGAAGACTCATGGGCATCACCCTCATGGTGTTGTTCCTCGTCGTTCTGATACTCGCCTACATCATGACCAAGTCGAACCAGCAGTATCAGATGGCGAAGAAGCTGAACAAGCAGCTCTCGTCGATTTCCAATATCTATATTTCCATGTATGACGTGAATGTCGACAGGAACCGCTTCACCGAGATAAAGTCCGTCAACACCTTCCTCTCGCGGCTTGCCCGGAAGAGGAAGGCGAGCGCCCGGTCCATGATGAAGCTGCTGGCGCAGACCGTGGCGGACGAGAATGCGTTGGACGACTTGCTGCGTTTCCTGGATATGGACACGCTGAACAAACGGCTGATGAATGCCGAGACCATCGCGATGGAGTTCCCGACCGTTACGCGGCAATGGGTGCGGGCAAGGTTCATCGTGTCCCAGCGGAACGAGGACGGCAGCCCGTCCCGGGTGCTGCTCCTGGCAGAGGACATCGACAAGGAAAAGAAGGAACGGGACGAGCTCGTGGATATGTCGGAGCGGGCCCTGGCCGCCAGCGAGGCGAAATCCGCTTTCCTCTCCAATATGTCCCATGAGATCCGTACGCCCATCAATGCGGTGCTGGGCATGAACGAGATGATCCTGCGGGAGTGCGCGGACAGCGATATCCTCGCCTACGCGGAGAGTATCAAGACCGCCGGGACCACGCTGCTGGGCATTATCAACGATATCCTCGATTTCTCGAAGATCGAGGCGGGCAAACTCGAGATTATTCCGGTGGAGTACGATCTCTCTTCCGTGCTCAACGATCTGGTGAACATGGTCCAGACCCGGACGGACGCCAAGGGGCTCGTCCTGTCGCTGGACTTTGACAAGGATACGCCGAAGAATCTGTTCGGCGACGAGCTCCGCATCAAGCAGGTCATTACCAATATCCTGACCAATGCGGTGAAGTACACGGAAAAGGGCAGCGTGACGTTCTCGGTGGGTTTCGAGCGCATCGAAGCGTCACCGGACAGCGTGACGCTCTTGGTGGCGGTCAGGGATACCGGCATAGGCATCAAGCCCGAGGACATGGAAAAGCTGTTCACGGAGTTTGAGCGCATCGAAGAAAAGCGCAACCGCAGCGTGGAGGGCACCGGTCTCGGTATGGCCATCACCCGGAATCTGCTGGGTATGATGGGTTCTTCGCTGCAGGTGGAAAGCACCTATGGTGCCGGCTCGAAGTTCCATTTCCGGCTGGAGCAGAAGGTGGTCCGGTGGGAGCCGCTGGGGGACTACGTGGCGTCTTACCAGAGGCTGCTGAAGGAGCGTAAGGTGGACCGGGAGAAATTCACGGCGCCAAAGGCGCAGATCCTGGTGGTGGATGATAACCCGATGAACCTGATGGTATTCAAGAGCCTGCTGAAGCGGGTCCGGGTGAAGATCGACACGGCCGGCGACGGCGAGGAGGGGCTCCAGCTGGCACGGGACAAGAAGTACGATTTGATCTTCCTCGACCACATGATGCCGCAGAAGGACGGCATCGAGACGCTGCACGAGATGCGGACGCAGGCGGGCGGCCCCAACGCCGATACCCCGGCGATCTGCCTGACGGCCAACGCAATTTCCGGGGCCCGGGAGCAGTATATCGCGGCCGGCTTCGACGATTACCTGACCAAGCCCATCGACTCCGGCAAGCTGGAAGACGCGCTACAGATCTGGCTGCCACCGGAAAAGATCGAGGCGGCGGGGACGGAGGAACCGGGCGCGGCGCAAGGGACAGCGATGGAGATTCCGGAAAGCCTCGCGCCGCTTCGGGGGCAGGAGTGGATTGATCTCTCCCTGGGAATCCGGAACAGCGGTTCCGTGGATGACTACCTGCCGCTTCTCAAAATATTCTATGAGTCGCTGGAGGAAAAAGCGGACGAGATCGAAGGCTATTACGGGGCGGAGAACTGGAAGGATTACACCATCAAGGTCCACGCGATGAAAAGCTCGGCCCGGCTCATCGGAGCGGCGGCCTTTGGCGAGGAGGCGCAGCTCCTGGAGAATGCGGGAAAGAGCGGGGACCTGGCATACATCCGGGCGCACCACCGGGCATTCATGGAGGAATGCCGGAGCTTCAGGGGACCGCTCGCTGAGGTCTTCTCCGGGGAGGAGGCGGCGGAGGAGAAACCGGAGGCGGACGCGGAACTGATGGAAAGCGTCTATGAGGAAATTCGTTCGGCGGCGGAGGCCGCGGACTTCGAGATGCTCGAGGGCATCTTCGCCGAGCTGGAGGCGTACCGGATTCCCGAAGCCGAGGAACCGCGCTGGACGCGGCTCAGGAAAGCGGCGGGAGGGCGCGATTGCGAAGCCATTCTGAAAGACATAGGGGGCAAATTGAAATGAGCGGGGAAAACAAAAACATCGTCATCGTCATGTACAAATACAGCGTGATCGTCAAAGGAATCGAGCGCAAGCTCGTCGACAGCGGCTTCACTGTCACGATTCTCGCGGAGGAATTCGACAAGATCGGGAAAATGACGGCAGACACCACGGTGTTCATCGTCTATCTGCCCAACGGCATCGCGGAGCATCGGGGGGATCTCGCCCAGCTTTCGCAAATCTATGATACGGTTCAGGGAAGCGGGCGCAGCCTGATCCTGGTGGGGGAGAAAAATGACCGCGCCCCGTTGATGCGGGAAAACCCCCTGTTGGAACACTGCGTCTGGATCGACCGGCCGGTCAAGATGGACGATCTGGTGTTGGCGGCGGAAGAGGCCGTCAAAGCCGGCGGCAAGAAGCGGATATTGATCGTGGACGACGATCCGGCCTACGCGAAAATGGCGCAGGAATGGATTCGGGGCGAATACCGGACGGACTTCGTCACGGCGGGGATGAACGCCATTACGTTCCTGCTGAAGAATCCGGTGGATCTCATCCTGTTGGACTACGAGATGCCGGTGGTGGACGGGCCGCAGGTGCTCCAGATGCTCCGGCAGGAGCCGGTCACCCAGGGAATCCCCGTGGTGTTCCTGACCGGCGTCGGTACGAGGGAAGGGGTGGAGCGTGTCATGGCGCTGAAGCCCGATGGCTACATCCTGAAGTCCACCACGAAAGAGAAGTTGCTGGAATATTTGCGGGAAAAGCTATGATATACGGTGTGTCCGGGGAGGGAGGCGGCCTGTGAAGAAAATCATCGTCATCGCGTTCCTGATTCTTTTCGCCGCCCTCGCGGGGATTTATCGAATCCAGAGCGATCAGGTGGACACGGACGTGACCGCAAGAACCACGAAAGTCGGTGTGCTGTTGAGCGGTCCCCACGATGACCGCACCTTCAATCAGGCGCATTTTGAGGCAATTGAGTCCATCCGGGACGAGCTCAATCTGGACGTCGTCTATCGGGAACGCGTTCCCCCCGATTGTTACCGGGACGTTGTCCGCCTCGTGGAGGACGAGGGCTGTCGGATCGTCGTGGGCGTATCCCATGATTATGGCGAGTCCCTGATGAAAGCCGCGGCGGAATATCCAGACGTTTATTTCTTGCATATGGGGGGGACCGGCTATCGGCACAATCTCTCTACGTTTTTCGGCCGGATGTATCAAGCGCGATACCTTTCGGGCGTCGTGGCGGGCATGAAGACGAAGACGGGGGCGCTCGGCTATGTGGCGGCGTTTCCCATCCCGGAGGTCATCCGCGGAATCAACGCTTTCACGCTGGGCGTCAGGAGCGTCCGGCCGGACGCCGTTGTATATGCTCGCTATTGCGGCTCCTGGGTGGAGGATGCGCCGGCCGGGGAAGCGGCCAGAGAATTGCTTGACCGGCATCCCATCGACGTCGTGGCCATGCATACCAATTCCCTGATGCCGAACCGGGAAGCGGACGCAAGAGGGATATGGTCCGTCGGCTACAATCAGGACAACGCGGACCTGTTTCCCGATACCTATCTGACTGCCTGCAATTGGAAATGGGACGTGTATTACCGCAAACAGATCCTCGACTGTCTGCAGGGAAAATTCCACGGGAGAAACGAGTGGATCGACATGGAGAAAGGCATCGTCGGCCTCTCAGCGCTTTCTCATCACGTGGATGTACAGACGAAGGTAAAGGTTGAGGCAGCCAATGAAAGGCTGCGGAGCGGCGGGTTTGACGTGTTTTACGGTCCAATCCGGGACAACACGGGGCGCCTCCGCATCGAGGCGGGGGAAGCCATGCCGGATGACGAGATGCTGAATCATTTTGACTGGTATGTAGAGGGTGTAGCGATTGAAGGGCAGGGAATGGATAAAGCGTAATCTGCCGCTGCTTTTGGCGGGACTTATCATCGTCGCGCTGGCAATCGTGATCCGGAGCTTCCGGCTGCCGGAGACACAGCGGCACGTCGTGGTGGGCTGCGTTCTGGTTGGCGCCAAAGACGACCGGGGCTGGAACGAAAGCCATTACCGCGGAATCCTGAACGCCAGCCGTGACCACGATTGCGGCTTCAAGGTGCGGGAGCGCGTGGCGGAGTCCGGGAAAGCCGTGTCCGATGCCGTCAGGAGCCTTGTGCGGGAGGGGGCGGACGTCGTCTTCCTGACCAGTTTCGGGTACGGGGCGCACATGGACATGATTGCCCAGCGCTATCCCCGGGTGGCGTTCTTCGGCATTTCCGGCGAAGGGGCGGAAAAAAATACCACTACGTATTTTACCCGTCTGTATCAGGCCCGGTATCTTTCCGGCGTCATCGCCGGCGCGGAAAGCAAGACGGGGGTGTTGGGCTACGTGGCCGCCATGCCGATTTCCGAGACGCACCGAGACATCAACGCTTACGCGATGGGGATGCGCGCCGCTAATCCAAAGGCGCGACTCATCGTCCGGTTCACCGGGAGCTGGGATGACGAAGCGGCGGAACGGGAAAGCGTCGCTCTGCTGGCAGAGAGAGGCGCGGATGTAATCACTTATCATGAGGACAAGCCTTACGCGGTGGAGGAAGCCGAGCAGCGGGGCCTCATGAGCGTCGGGTACGACGCCGTATACGAGACGTATTCCGACCGGTTCCTGACGGCGGCGTTGAATGACTGGAAGATGATCTATAAGAGAATACTGGGCGATTATCTGAGCGGCCGGACGAATTTTGCCAACAGTTACTGGCTCGGATTCGAGGAAAACGCTGTGGCGCTGCATCCGCTGTCTCCCCGGGTATCGGAGGGAACGGCTTTTTTGGCGTCGATGGAAAAGACGCGGGTCATGAACGATCGCAGCTTGTTTTCCGGCGTCATTTACGATAACCAGGGAACGCTTCGCTGCGATGAAGGCGAAAGAATCAACGACCATGAGTTGTTTACCGGCATGGACTGGTTCGTCGAAGGAGTAGAGGTCTATGAGTAACCGATTTTCCCAGATGGAGAAAGGAACCCTTTATGCCATACTGGTCTTCGGGATGCTGCTGCTTCTGGTAGGCGCGATGTTCCAGGGAAGGGTGGGCGAGCTTTTGGCCGCCTATACCGAGAGCCAGACGAGACGGCAGGCGGAGACGCTGGCGAGCCAGGCGGCGGAAAGCCTCGGCGCTGAGCAGAAAACCCTCGCCTATGTCGCCTCGAAGATCGAGTCCAATCCCGGGGAAATCGAACGGCTGGTGCCGCTGCTCTTCAACGAGAAGGGCGTCCGGCAGGGGCTCCTGGGTATCGACGGCCGGGCGGTGTACGGGGACAAGCTGTCCCTGCACGCATACAGCGGCATCAAGAACGCCTTCCGGGGCAAGAGCGCCGTCACGTTCAACCGGAGTCAGGGTCTTCTCTTTACCTATCCGGTGTTTCACGGCAAGAACGTCAAATATGTCCTCTACCGGCTGTATCCGCTCGAGGCCATCGGGGACCGCTTTTCCGTCAGCTGCTATGATGACATCGGCAAAATGCTGATTGCCACCCGGGAGGGGGACATCGTCGTTCCGTTCGCGGAAGAAAGTGCCGAGGATATCAGCTTCATGCGGAGTGGGGAAGTGAAAGGGTTTTTCCGCTCCATGCACCGGGAGATGGAAGTCTCGGTGGCTGCGGCCCGCACCTTCGGGACGGAACGCGGGGAAATGCTGCTGTTCGAGGCGGAAATTCCCGGCACGGATTTCCTTCTGGCCGGGTTCGTGCCCAGGGGAAAAGCCTCCGAGGGTATCGAGAACATTACGCATTTGGTGGTCTGGGTATTCAGCCTGCTGATGCTGCTGGTGGCCGTTGGTTCCGTGTATTTGGTCCGCGTGCGGATGAAGGTCCAGGAGAGCGAGGCGTTGCTGGAGGCAAAGAACGCGGCGGAGAAAGCCTGGGCAGAGGCGGAAAAGGCTTCCCAGGCCAAGAGCGAGTTCCTGTCAAATATGTCCCACGAAATCCGCACGCCCATCAACGCCATCCTCGGCATGAACGAGGTCATCCTGCGGGAATGCGAGGACAACAATATCCTCGCTTACGCGGAAAGCGTCAGGACGGCGGGAAGTACGCTGCTGGGACTCGTCAACGATATTCTCGATTTCTCGAAGATCGAGGCAGGGAAGATCGAACTCATCCCCGTGGAGTACGACCTTTCGTCGGTTCTCAACGATCTGGTGAATATGGTTCACGTCCGGGCCGATGACAAGGGACTGGCTCTCCATGTGGAGTTTGACCGGGATACGCCGAAGCGCCTTTACGGTGACGAAGTCCGCATCAAGCAGGTCATAGCGAACATCCTGACCAACGCGGTCAAGTATACGGAAAAGGGAAGCGTGACGTTTTCCGTGGGCTTCGAGGATTGCCGGGACGATCCGGACAGTGTGCTGCTACGGGTGGCGGTGAAGGATACGGGTATCGGCATCAAGCCCGAGGACATGCATAAGCTCTTTTCCCGGTTCGAGCGCATTGAGGAGAAACGCAACCGCAACGTGGAGGGCACCGGCCTCGGCCTGACCATCACCAAGAATCTGCTGGAAATGATGGACTCCTCGCTGCAGGTGGAAAGTACCTACGGTGAAGGTTCCACCTTTTCCTTCGCGCTGCGGCAGCGCGTGGCCGACCATCAAGACCGGCTGGGCGATTACAAGGCGTCCCATCATGACGCCGTGATGCGCAGACACAGGAAGTACCGGGAGAAATTTGTGGCGCCGGAGGCATTGGTCCTGGTGGTGGACGACAACCCGATGAACCTGAAGGTGTTCCGGAGCCTGCTGAAGCGGACTGGGATCCGGATTGACACGGCCAACAACGGTGACGAGGGACTTGCGCTGCTGCAAGGCAGGAAATACGACATGATTTTCCTCGATCACATGATGCCGAACAAGGATGGCATCGAGACGTTGCATGAGCTGCGTAATCAGACGGGCGGGCTTAACCTCGAAACGCCGGCCGTCTGCCTGACCGCCAACGCCATCTCCGGCGCCCGGGAGCAGTACATCGAAGCGGGCTTCGACGACTACCTGGCTAAGCCCGTCGATTCCGGCAAGCTGGAGGATTTGCTGCTGGCATATCTGCCGAAGGAAAAGATCGAGGCGGCAGGTGAGGGAGGTACGGAGCCGGCGAACGCGGCGGAGATTCCTGAAATCCTGGCGCCGCTTCGGGGGCAGGACTGGATAGACCTTTCCCTGGGCATTCAGAACAGCGGATCGGCCGACGACTACCTGCCGCTTTTGAAAATCTTCTACGAATCGCTGGAGGAAAAAGCCGACGAGATCGAAGGCTATTACGCGGCGGAAAACTGGAAGGACTATACCATCAAGGTCCACGCGTTGAAAAGCTCGGCCCGGCTCATCGGGGCAGCGGTCTTTGGTGATGAGGCGCAGCTTCTGGAACACGCCGGCAAGAACGGAAACGTCGAGTTTATCCGGACCCATCATGAGGAATTCATGGAAGAATTCCGGAGTTTCAAGGGTCCGCTGTCGGAGGTCTTCGTGGAAGAGGAGACAGACGAGGGAAAGCCCGAGGCGGACGAGGCGCTCATAGAGGGTATGCTGGAGGAGATCCGTTCGGCGGCGGAAGAAATGGACACCGAACGATTGGAGACCATCTTCGCTGAAATGGAATCGTACCGCATCCCGGAGGCCCGGAGCGAGCTTTACGGGAAGCTGAAGGACGCCGCGGTGCAGTTCGATTACGACGCGATCCTGGCATTATTGCCCAGGGTGTAGCCGGTGCCCCCCCGGAAAAGCCGTGGAAAAGACAGGAACGGTAGTTTATTTCACAGGAAAAGAAAACGGAGCCTCCTGATACAGGGGGCTCCGTTTTTTACGGATGGCCGCAAAGCGCGGTCCGTGCCCGCAGGAACGCGAGCATGAGCGAACAGTTCGGGAAATAGATTCCTGTTAATTCCGGGTTGCATTTGAAATTTATAAAAAAAGCAAAAGGCGACACTGCAAAGTGCCGCCTGTGGATACCCATATTTTCGGGAAAGTAAACTCTATCCTTGTTTTGGGGAAAGTGAGTTCCGGTTGGTTCATTGCCGAATGCAGAAGTTAACTTTCCAATTGAGGCATTGTTTTCTGAGATACGTTTTCGGTTCGTATGAATGGGCAGCGCTCAGAGGAGCGTGCTGATTGTCTCGCTGATCCGGCGGGCGATGAAGGAATTGTTCATGGTATAGAGATGAATGCCGTCCACGCCATGGGCCAGAAGGTCGACAATCTGCTCGGTAGCGAAAGCGATGCCGGCGTCGCGCAGGGCTTCGGGTTTCGATTCGTACTTC
Source organism: Selenomonadaceae bacterium (assembly GCA_016280345.1). GTDB lineage: Bacteria > Bacillota > Negativicutes > Selenomonadales > Selenomonadaceae > RGIG3544. The sequence continues at coordinate 14,266 of JAEEGN010000216.1, forward strand.
GCCAGCACTCGCTGGAACTTGCGGGGGAGTGTCGCGCCGCAGAGCGTGACCATGCGCTCGATCTGCTTCTTGTTCGTCACCGGCATGATGCCCGCCTCCACCGGGACGTGGATGCCGGCCTTGTCCGCCTTTTCCATGAACTCGTAGAAGTATTCGTTGTCGAAAAAAAGCTGCGTGATCAGCCGGTCGGTGCCCGCCTCGACCTTCTGCTTCAGATTGCGGATATCGGTATCAAGGTTCGGCGCCTCGATATGGCCCTCGGGATAGCAGGCGGCGAAGATCTGGAACCGGCTGCCGGAGCGGTCGCGGATGAAGGCGATAAGGTCGCTGGCGTAGCGGAAATCTTGCTTCGGCGTGATGCCCTCCGCCCGGTCGCCGCGCAGCGCCAGGATTTTGCGGACGCCGTTTTTGTCCAGTTCGTCCAGCATATCCAGTACGTCGTCCTTCGTGAAATTGATGCAGGGCAGATGGGCGATGCCCTCCCGGTGGTACTTGTTCTGGATGGACGCCGCCAGTTCGATTGTCCGGTGGTTGGAGCCGTCAGAGGAGCCGCCGGCGCCGCAGGTGACGCTGATGAAGTCCGGCTCCAGGTCGGTCAGCTCGTCCAGCGTCTTATAGATCGTATCCAGCGGCATATCCCGCTTCGGCGGGAATACTTCAAAGGAAAAAATGGTCCGGTTCGGTTTGGATGATGGCATGGAAAATCCCTCCCCATTGCAATGTGCGAGTCTCCGCGCGTCTGCCTTCTCCGCCCGGCAATGGTTTCCAGGCCGAAGGAAAGGCCGTATGATGTGGAGACTACAGATACAGTTTAGCACATAGAGGAGACGCAACGCAACCGGACGCGCTGCCCGGAGCGTCGCTGTCCCCCGTTTCCTGCCGTTTCGCGTTTCTTCGTTTCGGGTGTTTTTTTTCGTATGGAAAAAGACAGCGCGTCGAAAAAGCCATTCGCCTTGCTTCAGATGCCATTCAGACGATTTCAGTTGCCGAGCACGGTTTCACTTGCATTGGCGTCTCGGAATACATATAATAAAAACGGAATTCTGAAGGCGTCACTGTC
>JAEEGN010000217.1 GCA_016280345.1 Selenomonadaceae bacterium
CGAGGTCAGCGCCAGGGACTCGCCGGCCGGCAGATACAGCAACGCGCTTTCCCCGAAGAAACGATCGGCGTCATCGACGCCGACTGCTTCCCGCGGCAACTCCAGCCAGACCAGCGGGTGCCCCGGCGGCGCTACAAGCCTGGTTCCCGAAGCTATTGTCTCCCGGGAACCGATGGCCAGCGATTTGCTGACACGCGGCAGGAGATGATGCTTCGGACGGCAGGACAGGGTTTTCAGGAGACTCTCCAGGTACAGCACTTGCTGACGGACATCGGCGGCAATGATTTCCTCCCGTGTCATGGGGCAAAGAACCGCCGGGCTCGTGGCGATGGCCAGCAGGCGCAGCGCGTCCCCGCTCTCGTCGGGGAAGAAGCTCAGAAAACCACCCGGCTCCTCTTCGCGCAGGAATTTCCGCCGACTCCGGCCGGCTGCCGGCGCGTAGAGGACGTATATCTCAAAGGTACCGGACTCTATCCTTTGAAACGGGTGCGCTTCATCCAGTTCAACCCATTCGCCGGCTTTCACTTCTCTGTTCATGAATGGCACCTTTCCTAATCCTGAACAAGCGTCTTATAGTAGCCGTCTTCAGCCATCAGGCTCTCGTGGGTACCCCGCTCCACGACACGCCCCTTCTTCATCACGATGATCTCATCGCAGTCCCGGATGGTGGATAGCCGGTGGGCTACGATAAGGCAGGCACAGCCGCGACGGCGGACGTTTTGCATGACGGTCTGCTCTGTCACCGGGTCAAGGGCGCTGGTGGCCTCGTCGAGAATCAGCAGCGAAGGGTTCGCCGCCAGTGCCCGAGCGATTTCGAGGCGCTGGCGCTGGCCGCCGGAGAGGTTGTAGCCCCCCTCCTCCAGCCGGGCGTCGTAGCCGCCCCGCATTAGGGCAATATCGTCGTGAATCATGGCGTCCTTCGCCGCCTGAATGATATCGTGCCGCGGCACATTGGGATTGAAGAGGGCGATGTTCTCCGCTACCGTCCCCTCCAACAGGAAGATTTCCTGCTCTACGACGGCCACCGATTGCGCGAAGACCTCCCTGGGAATGTCCTTATAAGAGAGCCCATCGAAGAGAATCTCGCCCGACCACGGCTGATAGAGGCCGCAGACGAGTTTCGCCAGCGTTGATTTGCCGCTGCCGGAGCGGCCCACGATGGCAATGCGGCGGCCCGGTTCCAGCGAGAGATTAAACTTCTTGATGAGAGTCGGTGAGGCGTGGGAGTAACCGAAGTTCACCTTCTGCAATTCCAGGCGTCCCGAGAGTTTCGGTGGGACACGCCGCATCGTTTCCTCGTCCAGCGCTTTTTCCGGTTCCAGCGGATAGCGATAGACGTCGTTGATCTTCATGAGCTGAGAGTGCGTCTGCTGGATGTTTTGTGACATACCAGTCAGGCGGTCCACCGGACTTTGGAAATTTGACATGAGGTTCTGGAAGGCCACGAAAATGCCGAGGGACATGAAACCGTCCATGATGGAGAAGCCGCCCTCGGCCATGATGATGGCGCCGTTGACACCGGCCAGCGCAGCCGGGATGAAGCCGATGAACTGACTGTAATATTCCTGCCGCTGCCGCATCGCCAGAAAGCGGGCGTTGGCTTCCGACCACTTGACGAAGAAATCCTCCTCGTTGCCGTTGGCCTTCAATGTCTCCACGGCGGAGATGCCGGCCACGCTGAGGCCATAAAGGCGGCCCTGCTCCTGCTGCAGTTTCATCTGCTGCTCCTTGAGCCACTGGTAGCTGGTACAGGTCACAAAGATGTCGATAGCGGTGAAGATGACACCGATGACGGTGAGCTTCACGCTGTAGAGGAAAAGCAGTGTCAGGTAGAAAACCGCGATGCCAATGTCGAGGACCGTTATCGCCAGTTGGCCGGTTACGAAGTTGGCGATGGTTTCGTTCAGCTGAACCCGGGAGGCGATCTCTCCCGAGTAGCGCGTCTGAAAGAATGAGATGGGAAGTTTCAACACATAAGACAGAAAGGCGGCGGAGGTCTCAATCGTCATTTGCCCCTGCCAGCGGAGCAGACACCAGGCGCGCAGGAAATTCAGCGTCAATGTCAGCACGAGGGCGACGGCCAGTGCCAGCATGACGTCAAACAGCCATTCGCGGTGCGTATAGGCCAGCACGTCGTCGAGGAACGCCTGACTTACCATGGGCAGGCCGAGATTGACCAGCGACAGGCAAAAGCCCACGCCGAGGATGAAAAACATGGCCCAATGGTCCTCCAGAAGGCTTTGGAGCAGTGTTCCCCAAATGCTCTCCGGCTCGCCGTCCGGCACGAAATCCTCTCCGGGGCGCAGGACCAAGACCACGCCGGTAAAGCTCCCCTCGAAATCCTTCCAGGATACGGAACGGTGCCCAACAGCCGGGTCGTTCAGGAAGACTTCGCCGCTATTTTCATCACAGCCTTCATAGACGAGGAAATGATGAAACTCCCAGTGAATGATGAACGGAGGCTTCAAGGATCGCAGTTCCTCCGGGGTGTAGGTGAAGCCTTCCGCCTTCATGCCCAGGGACTCCGCCGCCGTCAACACGTTGCTGGCGTTGCTGCCGTTGCGGCTGACACTACAGAGTTCCCGCAGCTTTTCCAGCGGCAGGTATTTCCTGTAATAGCCCAGGATGATGCCGAGAGAAGCCGCCCCGCATTCCGCCGCCTCCA
>JAEEGN010000218.1 GCA_016280345.1 Selenomonadaceae bacterium
GGGGAGGTTTGGCACCTCGATGTCGGCTCATCACATCCTGGGGCTGAAGCAGGTCCCAAGGGTTGGGCTGTTCGCCCATTAAAGTGGTACGTGAGCTGGGTTCAGAACGTCGTGAGACAGTTCGGTCCATATCCATCGCGGGCGTAAGAGACCTGAAGGGGGCTGCTCCTAGTACGAGAGGACCGGAGTGGACGGACCGACGGTGTACCGGTCATGGCGCCAGCCGTGCAGCCGGGTAGCTGCGTCCGGAAGGGATAAACGCTGAAAGCATCTAAGCGTGAAGCCTGCCTTAAGATGAAGTCTCTCACAGCGTAAGCTGGTAAGGCGCCTCGAAGACGACGAGGTTGATAGGCCGGGAGTGGAAGTCCGGTAACGGATGGAGCGGACCGGTACTAATACGCCGAGGGCTTGGCTTAGCCCTAACTTGTCCGGAACTTCTCCTGTATAGTTTTGAGGGCGCAGGCCCATCCGGTGGCGATGCCTGCGTGGTTCCACCTGTTCCCATTCCGAACACAGCAGTTAAGCACGCAAAGGCCGATGGTACTTGGCTGGAAACGGCCCGGGAGAGTAGGTTGCTGCCGGTTCATATGGCGGGTGTGGTGAAGTGGTTAACACACTGGATTGTGGCTCCAGCATGCGTGGGTTCGATCCCCACCACTCGCCCCATAGGGGTATAGCTCAATTGGTAGAGTAGTGGTCTCCAAAACCATTGGTTGAGGGTTCGAGTCCTTCTGCCCCTGCCACGAAACGTTGGCCCGCGGATTCTTTCCGGATCGCGCGGGCTTTTGTTTTGCCGTCGGGTTTTAATGCGCGGGGCTTGTTTTTCCCCGGGAAAAAAGAAATCCGGAAAGGGATACGGCGTTGGCCGGTCCTTTCCGGATTTTTCTTTTTCGGGCAGGTGCTTCAGGCGAAATAGTCGATTTGCATGGCACGCTTGACATCGGAAAGAGTCTGGGCGGCAACGGCTTCGGCTGTCTCGCAGCCTTTCTTCAGCATCTCGTAAAGGGCGGGAATGTCCTTGGCGTATTCCTCGCGGCGCTGGCGGATGGGGCCCAGCTCTTCCTGCAGGATTTCGTTGAGGAACCGCTTGATCTTCACGTCGCCCAGGCCGCCTTTCTTGTAATGGGCCTTGAGTTCGTTCAGATTCTGATACTCTTTGAGGTAGCGGTCGAAATGCTCGGGTCGGCAGAAAGCGTCAAGGTAGGTGAATACGGTGTTGCCCTCGACATGGCCGGGGTCGGAGACTTTGATATGGGTGGGGTCGGTGTACATGGATCTGACTTTTTCCCGGACGGTGTCGGCGGAGTCGGAGAGGTAGATGCAGTTTCCGAGGGATTTGCTCATCTTCGCCTTGCCGTCTGTTCCCGGCAGGCGCAGGCAGGCTTCGTTGTCGGCCAATAGGATGTCGGGCTCCACCAGGACGGGCTCATAGATTTCGTTGAACTTGCGTACGATTTCCCGGGCCTGTTCCAGCATCGGTTTCTGGTCCTCGCCCACCGGCACCGTCGTCGCCTTGAAGGCGGTGATGTCCGACGCCTGGCTGATGGGGTAGCAGACGAAGCCGACGGGTACGCCCTCGCCGAAGTTCTTCTGCTGGATTTCCGATTTGACGGTGGGGTTACGCTCGACCCGGGCCAGGGAGACGAGGTTCATGTAGTACATAGTGAGCTCAGTGAGCTCGGGGATCTGGGACTGGATGAAAATGGTCGACTTTTGGGGGTCAAGGCCCACAGCCAGATAATCCAGGGCCACTTCGGTGATGGACTGGCGCACTTTGCCCGGATCGGCGAAGTTGTCGGTCAGCGCCTGGGCGTCGGCAATCATGATGAAGATTTTCCGGAACTCGCCGGTCTCCTGTAACACCACCCGCTGCCGCAGGGACCCGACGTAGTGGCCGATATGGAGCTTTCCCGTCGGCCGGTCGCCGGTCAGGATAATTTTGTCGCTCAAAATGGTTTCCTCCTGTTTTTTTGTTTTTCCTTTCGTATTATAAACTACCGGCAAAGGAATGGCAATGCCTGAATGAAAGGAGGGATATCCGGTGAAAACGGGTTTTGGGAATTATTTCTAAGGTTTTTGCCGGATATGGTTCACGAAATAGGAAAAGTGTGGTAAAATAGGAGCGATTTACAGTCGGAGGCTGAAGGAGGCCGCTATGCGTATCATCACGGGGATAGCCCGGGGCGCCCGGCTCAAAGCGCCTCGCGGGCTGAGTACGCGGCCCACCGCGGACCGGGTCCGCGAGTCCCTGTTCAGCATCCTGGGAGCGCGCGTGGCGGGACGCCGGGTCTTGGATCTCTTCGCCGGGACCGGGAGCCTGGGCTTGGAGGCACTTTCCCGGGGCGCGGCTCAGGCGGTTTTTGTCGACCGGGCGACAGCGGCAATTCTTCGGGACAATGCGGCGCACACGCATTTGGAGGAGAAGGCGCGGATCCTGGGAAGCGACGTCTTTGCAGCGATGGAGAGGCTCGCCGCTTCCGGCGAGAGGTTCAGCCTGGTCTTTTGCGACCCGCCGTACCGCCGGGGATTGTGGGAGCGGGTGCTGACGACGATGGACGCTTCGCCGCTTTTGACAGAGGACGCGCTGCTGGTGGTGGAGCACGGTACGGATGAAACGACAATGCCGGCGCTTTCCCGCCTGATGAGGACGCGTTCGCAAGCATACGGCCGCACGACGCAGATCAGCATATTTGAGCCGGCGGTGCAGGAGGATAGCCAGAATGAAGGCAGTTTGCTCGGGGAGCTTTGATCCCGTTACCCTGGGTCACGTTAATGTGTTTGAGAGAGCCAGCCGGATGTTTGACGAGCTCATCGTCGGAGTGTTCCATAACGTCCGCAAGCAGCCCTTTTTCACGGTGGAGGAGCGGGTGCGGCTCATCGAGGAGGCGACGCGCCATATCGGGAACATCAGCGTGCATTCCTTCTCCGGTCTGATTCCGGATTTCATGCGGGCGCAGCGGGCCACGGTCATCGTGCGGGGGCTGCGGTCGGTGACGGATTTTGAGTATGAGGTGCAGCAGGCCCAGATGATCAAACATCTGGCGCCGGAGGTGGAGACGATCTTCATCATGACGGGGCATGAGTACAGTTATGTGAGTTCCTCTGCCATTCGTGAGTTGGCGGCGTTTCAGGGAAAGATTTCCGATTTTGTGCCGCTGTGCGTGGAGAACGCGGTTCGGGAGAAATTCGGAAGGAAATAGCGTCGCGGGGCGGATGCCGGCGCGGCGATGAGGATAGACACGGAACGAAGCGAAGTATAAAGAATGAAGTATTTTGAAGAAAGCGGGCTGGTCAGATGGCAGTAAGCAACATCTTGGATGAAATCGAAAATCTGGTAGTGGACGGCAAGCATATCGTCTTCACCAACAAGAGCATCATCGAGGAGCCGGATCTCATCCGCCTTGTCGACGATCTCCGCAATGAACTGCCGCAGCAGTTGCAGCAGGCGGAACGGATCATGAAGGATAAGGACGAGATCTTGGCGGAAGCGCGGGACGAGGCTCAGCGCATCGTGGAGCAGGCCAAGGAATACGCCGCGAAACTGGTGGATGAGAGCGCTGTCGTGCGCCAGTCCCAGGAGAAGGCCCAGCTCGTCATGGAGCAGGCCAAGGCGCAGGAGCAGGAAATCCTGGAGCGGACGACGCAGATGGCGCAGGAGCGCTGTGACCAGGCGAACCAGTACGCGAACCAGGTGTTTGACCATATTCTGGCGCATATCGGCAACGCGGTGGCAAATCTGCAGCAGGGTGAGCTCACGCTGCAGCAGGCGAAGGAGGCGCTGAACCAGGCGCCGGTCGAGCCGCCCGAAATCGTTGCGCCGGAGCCCGTGCCGGCGGCGGAGGAGGACGAAACGCCGTAAGAGGTCTCTCCGACGGATGGCAGAGGTTTCCAGTTTATCCGGCAAAGGCCCTTCCCCGGTCGAGGGAAGGGCCTTTTTCAAGAAAACGGCGCAGGGTGGTGATAGTTTGGATAAGGAGATCATTCGGCGTTTCCTGGAACGCTACAAGGCGGGAGAAATCTCCCTGGACGAGGGGACGGAGGCCTTGGCGCGCCTTCCTTTCGAGGAGATGCGTTTCGCCCACGTGGACCATCTGCGGGAGATCCGGCAGGGCTTTCCCGAGGTGGTCTACGCCGCCGGGAAGACGGCGTCGCAGGTGCTGGCCATTATGCGGGCGCTGGCGAACAAAAGCGGGAAGAGCGTGATGGCGACGCGGGTGTCGCCGGAGCAGGCGGCTTTCGTGAAGCGGGAACTGCCCGCGGCGACCTATGACGAGACGGCACGCGTCCTTTACATCCGCCGTCCGGGCAAGCCGGTGGACGAGACGCGGCGCATTTTGGTCGTGACCGCCGGTACCAGCGATATGCCGGTGGCGGCGGAGGCGGCGCTGACGGCGGAGCTCTGGGGCAACGCCGTCGACGTCTGCCATGATATCGGGGTGGCCGGTATTCACCGGTTGTTCGCTCATATTGACGCGATCGAGCGGGCCAACGTGCTGATTGTCGTCGCTGGCATGGAGGGGGCGCTGGCCAGCGTGGTGGGCGGGCTCACCGCGAAACCGGTCATCGCCGTGCCCACCAGCGTGGGATATGGGGCGAGCTTTCAGGGGCTGTCGGCGCTTCTGGCGATGCTGAATTCCTGCGCCGCCGGAGTGGCGGTGATGAACATCGACAACGGCTTCGGCGCCGGCGTCCTGGCCAGCAAGATCAACGGCATGCGATAGAAGGGGAGGTTCGGGCGCATGAACGCGATATATCTCGACTGCTTTTCCGGCATCAGCGGCAATATGCTGCTGGGCGCTTTCCTGCAGGCGGGCGTTCCGCTGGAATACCTGGAGGCGGAGCTGCACAAGGTCATTCCGCCGGAGGAGTTCCGGATCCAGGTGACGACGGTGTCGAAAAATGGGATCCAGGCGGAGTACGTGGAGGTCAAGATCAGCGGGCAGGCGTCCTTCCGGCCCCTGACGCCGCATTGTCACGACCACGGTCATGAACATGAGCAGGACCATGACCATGCGGATAAACACGACCACGGACAGGACCATGACCACGAGGCGCCTCATTCCCACGCGCACCGGACGCTGGCGTCTATTCGGCGGATGATCGTGGATTCTGCCCTCGGCGACCGGGTGAAGAAGCGGTCCATTGCCATCTTCACCTGTCTGGCGGAGGCGGAGGGCAAGATCCATGGCCGGCCCGTGGACGAGGTGCATTTCCACGAGGTGGGGGCGACCGACTCCATCGTCGATATCGTCGGTACGGCGCTGGCTCTGGAATACCTGGAAATCGACAAGGTCTTTGTGTCCCGGGTGAATACGGGAAGCGGTCTGGTGGAGTGCGCCCACGGTACGATGATGGTGCCGGCGCCGGCTACGGCGGAGCTTTTGCGGGGCGTTCCTTTCTACCATCGCGGCGAGGAAAAGGAGCTCACGACGCCTACCGGGGCGGCAGTGATTCACGCTCTGGGCGAGTTCGCCGAGAACCTGCCGACGGACTTCCAGCCGGAGAAAATCGCTTATGGCGCCGGCTACTGGGAGCTCAGGGCGCCCAACGTCCTGCGGGTCTATTTCGGCGAGTACCAGGGCCGTCGGGAGCAGAGGCGCTATGTGCTGGAAACGAACATCGACGACATGAATCCCCAGGATTACGGGTACGTTTACGAGCGGCTGTTGGAAGCGGGGGCTCTCGACGTCTGGACCACGCCGGTTTTCATGAAGAAGAACCGGCCGGCGGTGGCGCTGTCCGTACTGGTGGACGAAGAGCACAAGGAAATCTGCGGCGATATCATCTTCCAGGAAACCACCAGCATCGGCCTGCGCGTCGTGCCGGTGGAGCAGCGGCGCGAGGCCATGCGGCGCACTGCCCGGGTCGGAACGCCTTACGGCGAGGTGTCCTGCAAGATTAGCGCCTATAAAGGCCAGATCGTTTCCCTGTCGGCGGAGTACGAGGATTGCCGCCGCATCGCCAGGGAACAGGGCGTCCCCCTGAAGAAGGTGCGCCAGGCGGCGCTGGCGGAGCTGTCCCGCCGTCTGGGAGAAGAATGACGGAGAGCGCGCGGAAAATCGCCGGGTAAGGAAGAATACGGCAGGGCGCTTTCTCGCGGTGATGTTCGGGATACAGGAAGGAGATTTTTCATGGAGCAATCGGTTGAGGCGGAGGAGACGGCAGTGTCGGCAAAAGTGCCGCCCGGAAAAATCCAGCGGTATTTCTGGAAGTACCTTCAGGTTGTCGTCGGCGCGGTCATCGCGGCCGCGGGCCTGGAGATATTCCTGGTGCCGAACCACATCATTGATGGCGGCGTCGTGGGCATCTCAATCATGATGGAAGCGATTACGGATGTCCCCTACGGCCTTTACCTGGTGCTGCTGAATATGCCTTTCGTCATCATGGGATATAAGCAGATCGGCAAGGGGTTCGCCATCACCACCGCTATTGCCATCGTGTGCCTTTCGGTCTGGTCGGAAATTTTTCACCCTATCCCGGTGCTCACCGAGGATTATTTCCTGGCGGCCATTTTCGGCGGCATCATCGACGGCATCGGCGTGGGGCTCATCATCCGGGCCGGCGGTTCGCTGGACGGCACCGAGATCGTGGCCATCATCATGGACCGGAAGACGGCCTTTTCCGTCGGGGAGATCGTCATGTTCATGAACCTGTTCATCCTGTCGGCGGCAGGTTTTCTCTTCGGCTGGGACAAGGCGATGTATTCGCTGGTGGCGTACTTCGTCATCGCCAAGATGATCGACGTCGTGCTGAAGGGTCTGGATGAGACGTATGCCGTCATGATCGTGTCGCAGCACTATCAGGATGTGGCGCAGGCGGTTCTACACGGGATGGGGCGTGGCGTCACCATCCTGCACGGGGCCGGTGGTTACTCTGGCATGCCTCAGGAAATTCTGTATTCCGTCGTGACCCGTCTCGAAGTGGGAAAACTCAAGGACGTCATCTTGGGTGTGGACCCGGACGCCTTCGTGACCATCCATCAGATTCATGACATCGTCGGCGGCCGAATGCACCGTTCGTCGGGCCACTGAACGCGTGACGGGGGCGGCGCGGACGGTTTTCGCAGTGGGGAAAGGGTGCCGTTCCCGAGAGAGATAAAATGCTTTTCTTGACAAGGTGGAGGGTGGCCGCTATAATAGAGAGGATTGAGGTTGAAGCTGAATGGAAATGAGGCTGAAGGTCAGCGGGGCAGCCGCGGCGGCAGGAAACGGGACGAGGTTCCGCTTCGTGACAACGGCGGCGGCACTGGACGCGGTACCGGAGAACGCCGTCCTGGAAGGCGATATCATCGTCGAGGGGACGCTCCGAAGTACCGGCGCCGGTTTCCGGGTGTCGGGCACGGTGAAGGTCAGGCGTTCTTTCGTCTGCGACCGCTGCCTGAAGGAGTGTTCGGAGCGCGTGACCTACGATTTCTCGGAGGATTTCCGCCGCCCGGACGGTCAGACGTTCGGGGACGGAGAGAGCGTTTTCGAGGGGGAGGCGCTGGATATCGCGCCCCTCGTACACGACACGGTCCTCACGGCACAACCGATGCAGAATCTCTGCCGGCCGGATTGCCGGGGCCTCTGTCCCCGGTGCGGAGTCGATCTCAACGAGCGGGACTGCGGTTGCGACCGTCGCCCGATCGATCCGAGGCTGGCCGCCTTGGAGCAGCTCCTGCGGAACGCGGACGAGGAAGATTGAGTCCGTTCTGTGAGAGCCGGACGTAGGATATGTGGGATGTAAGGAGGTGTATTTCGGATGGCAGCACCAAAGCGCAAGATGTCAAAGGCCCGTCGCGATTCCCGCCGGGCGAACTGGAAACTGACGAAGCCGGGCTATATCCTCTGCCCGCAGTGCCATGAGCCGAAGCTCCCGCATCATGTTTGCATGGAATGTGGGTATTATGATGGCAAGGAAGTTATTTCCCAGAGCGAATGATTTTTTCCCGCCGGAGAGCAGGGCGTTTCGTCCTGCTCTCTTTTTGCTTGCATTTTCCCGGAAAAGCCGGTATAATATCTCACTATGGTTTTATAAATGATGAGCCGCAGGAAGGGGACCCCTGATGAAGATAGCGGTTGACGCCATGGGCGGCGATTACGCGCCGGAACAGATCGTGTTCGGCGCGGTGCGCGCTGCCCGGGCTCTCGATTGCGAGATTGTCCTGGTGGGCGATAAGACGCGGATCCGCCAGATTCTGGACCGGGAAAAGGACTGGAAGAAGCTGGCCATTTCGGTTCACCACGCCAGCGAGGCCATCGGCATGGACGAGCATCCGGCGGACGCGGTGCGGCAGAAGAAGGACTCGTCGGTGGTGGTGGCGACGCAGCTCGTCAAGGACGGCGTCTGTGACGCGGTACTGTCCGCCGGCAACACGGGGGCGGCGGTCACCGCGGCCCAGCTGGTGCTGAAGCGCATCCGGGGCATCAAGCGCCCGGCCATCGCGACGCCGATCCCGACGCCCCGGGGCGTGACGTTGCTCCTGGACTCCGGGGCCAACGTGGACTCCAAGCCCTTCCACCTTTTGCAGAGCGCCCTGATGGGCTCGATCTATTCCGAGCTGGTCTTCGGTCAGCAGGAGCCCCGGGTGGGCCTCCTCAATATCGGCGAGGAAGAGACGAAGGGCAACGAACTGGTGAAAGAGACGTATCCCCTGCTGCAGAACATGAAAACCATCCGCTTCGTCGGCAACGCCGAGGGGCGGGACGTGCCCAAGGGGAATTTCGACGTGGTGGTCTGCGACGGATTCGTGGGCAACGTCGTGCTGAAATTCGGCGAGGGCCTGGCCAAGATGATCATCCGGCTGATCAAGGACGAGGTCAAGACGGGTAATCTGTTCACCAAGATGGGGGCGTTCCTCCTCATGCCGGCGCTGCGGAAGCTCGGCAAGCGGCTGGACGTGACCGAGTATGGCGGGGCGCCGCTCCTGGGCGTCAATGGCTGCTGCATCATCAGCCACGGTTCGTCCAACGCCAAGACCATTGCCAGCGCCATCCGGGTCGCCAACGATTTCGCCCGGAGCCGGGTACTGGAACGCATTGAAAGCGCCGTTGCGAAGGAGGAGATGCTTCAGAATGCTGCCGATGAAAATTGACGCTGGTGTTCTGGGCACCGGATTTTACGTGCCGGACCGCGTCCTGACGAATCACGACCTGGAGAAGATGGTGGATACCAGCGACGCCTGGATCGTGGAGCGGACCGGCATTCATGAACGCCGATTGGCGCCCGACAAGACGCCGGTCTCGGAGCTGGCCTTCCAGGCGGCGCAGCGGGCGTTGGCGGACGCCGGGACGAGCCCGGAGGAGCTGGACCTCATCATCCTGGCGACGCTCACCGCGGATTGCGTATGTCCCTCGGCGGCCTGCGTCCTCCAGGACCGACTGGGAGCGAAGCGCGCCGCCGCCTTCGACCTGTCGGCAGCCTGTTCGGGCTTCGTCTATGCTTCCAGCGTGGCGGCGCAGTTCATCGCCACCGGTACCTATCGACGAGTCCTGGTGATCGGGGCGGAAACGCTGTCGAAATACGTGAACTGGGAGGACCGCAACACCTGCGTCCTTTTCGGTGACGGCGCCGGGGCCGCGGTGTACGGCCCTGTGGAAGAAGGCTACGGCATCCGGGCTTTCGACCTCGGCAGCGACGGCTCGGGGGCGGACCTTTTGGGCATACCCGCCAGCGGCAGCCGCCACATGATCACCGAGGAGATCATCCGGAAGCGTCTTAACCGCATCCACATGTCCGGTCGGGAGGTTTTCCGGTTCGCGGTCCGGGTGATGCCGGCGACGCTGCTGCGCTCGCTGGAGCGGGCCGGGCTCGGCCCGGCGGACATCGACTGGTTCATTCCCCATCAGGCGAATATCAGGATTATCCAGGCGGCGGCAAAACGACTTGCCATACCGCCGGAAAAGTTTATAATAAATATTGGGAAATACGGCAACGTGTCGGCGGCCTCGATCCCGATGGCCCTGGCCGAGGCTGCGGGCGACGGGCGCTTCCGTAAAGGCGATATCGTCGCGCTGGCCGGATTTGGCGCCGGGCTTACCTGGGCGTCCTGCATTATGAAATGGGCTAAGGAGGATTAGCGATGTTTGAAGAAAACGTGGTTTGTAAACTATTGCAAATCAAATATCCGATATTCCAGGGGGGCATGGCCTGGCTGGGTACGGCGGAACTCGCGTCGGCCGTTTCCAACGCCGGGGGCCTGGGCATCATTGGCGCCGGGCACATGCCGCCGGATGTCCTCCGGGCCGAGATTCAGAAGACCAAGGCGGGGACGAAGAATCCCTTCGGCGTCAACATCATGCTGATGTCGCCCTTCGTCAAGGAGGTCATGCAGGTCGTCGTCGATGAGCGGGTGCCGGTGGTGACGACGGGCGCCGGCAATCCCGGCGAGTACATTCCCGCCCTCAAGGAGATCGGCACCAAGGTCATCCCGGTGGTGGCCTCGGTGGCGCTGGCGAAGCGTCTGGCCCGCACCGGCGTTGACGCGATTATCGCCGAGGGCACCGAGAGTGGCGGCCATATCGGCGATCTCACCACGATGGCGCTGGTGCCGCAGGTAGTGGACGCGGTGGAAGTACCGGTCATCGCGGCGGGCGGTATCGGTGACTCCCGCGGCATCGCGGCGGCCTTTGCCCTGGGCGCAAAGGCGGTCCAGATGGGAACGCGGTTCGTGCTCTCGAAGGAATGCATCGCCCATGAGAATTACAAGAACATGGTTTTGAAAGCCCGTGACCGCTCCACGGTGGTCACCGGGCGGGCGACCGGCCATCCGGCCCGCGTCCTCCAGAACAAGCTGTCGCGGCTCTATCTCGACCGGGAGAGCCACGGCGCGCCGGTGGAAGAGCTGGAGAAGCTCGGCGTCGGCACGTTGCGGCTGGCGGCCCGGGAAGGCGACGTGGAGATGGGCTCGGTGATGATCGGCCAGATTTCAGGCCTGCTCTCGGATATCAAGACCGTGGACGAGATCATCCAGGCCTTGGTGAAGGGCATCCTGCCGGCTTCGGAAGCCGTTGGACAGAACTGCCGTTAAGGAGGGCGTATGGGAAAACTCGCTTTTGTCTTTCCCGGCCAGGGCGCACAAGTAATCGGCATGGGGAAGGAGCTTTTCGATGCTCATGATACCGCGAAGCGGCTTTTCCAGGAGGCGGATGAGGCGCTGGGCTTTTCCATTTCGAAGCTCTGCTTCGAGGGGCCGGAGGAATCGCTTCGGCTGACAGCCAACACCCAGCCAGCCATCCTGACGGTCAGCGTCGCGGCGGCGGCTCTCCTGAAGGAGAACGGTATCTCGCCGGACGTGGCCGGCGGTCACAGCCTGGGTGAATACTCGGCGCTGGTGACGGCGGGCTCGCTGGCCTTTGCTGACGCGGTTCGCCTCGTCCATCACCGGGGCGCCTATATGCAGGAAGCGGTGCCGGTGGGCGAGGGCGCCATGGCGGCGGTCCTGGGGCTGGACCGGGAGAAGATCGTCGCCGTCTGCGCGGCGGTCTCAGAGAAATCACTGGTTCAGGCGGTGAACTTCAACTGCCCGGGGCAGACGGTCATCGCCGGCACGGTGGCCGGCGTCGAAGCGGCTCTGCCCGAGCTCAAGGCGGCGGGGGCTTCGAAGTGCGTGATGCTTCCGGTAAGTGCCCCTTTCCACAGCGCCCTGATGGCACCGGCGGCAAAGAAGCTGGCGGCGGAGCTGGACGAGACGCCGATCCGGGACGCCGCGTTCCCGGTCGTCTCCAACTATACCGGGGCGTTGGAGCATACGGCGGCGGAGATCAAGGAAAACCTGGTCCTCCAGGCGGACCATCCGGTGAAGTGGGAGGACTGCGTGGCCGCCATGCGGGACTTCGGCGCGACGCATTTCGTGGAAGCCGGCCCCGGCAAGACCTTATGCGGCTTCAACAAGCGAATTGACCGCGCCATCAAGAGCGCCAACGTGGAAAATATCGCTTCTCTGGAAAAAACTCTTGACACATTGAGGGAGGTTCGCTAATATGCTTTTAGATGGAAAGTGTGCCCTTGTGACGGGAGCATCCCGGGGCATCGGCCGGGCTGTTGCCCTGCGGCTGGCGTCGGAAGGCGCTTCCGTGGCGGTCAATTACGCCGGCAACCAGGCGGCGGCGGAGAAGGTCAAAGCCGAGATCGAAGCCGCGGGTGGCAAAGCCGTCCTCTGCCAGGCGGACGTAGCGGACCCGGCGGCGGCGGAGGCGATGGTCAGGACGGCGGCGGAAGCGCTGGGCGGCCTTGACATCCTCGTCAACAACGCCGGCATCACCCGCGATAACCTGCTACTCCGGCTGAAGGAAGAGGATTTCGACGCGGTGCTGTCCACGAATCTCAAGGGTATCTTCCATTGCACGAAGGCGGCGGCCAAGCTGATGATGAAGAAGCGTGCCGGCCGCATCGTCAACATGGCCTCGGTGGTCGGCATCGTCGGCAACGCCGGCCAGACGAACTACGCGGCGGCCAAGGCCGGCGTCATCGGCTTCTCGAAGGCGGCGGCGAAGGAACTGGCGAGCCGGGGCGTGACGGTCAACGTCGTGGCGCCGGGCTTCATCGGTACCGACATGACGGCGGAGCTGCCGGACAGCGTGAAGGAGAATATGTTGGCGGGCATTCCGCTCGGCCGCATGGGAAACCCAGAGGATGTAGCCAATGCCGTCCTCTTCCTGGCCTCTGACCAGGCTGCCTACATCACCGGCCAGGTGTTGAAGGTAGACGGCGGCATGGTTATGTGATATATAGAGAATAAAGAAAAGAGTTTTTACCGGAGGGAGGTGAACAGCGTGTCGACTTCGACTTTTGAAAAAGTCAGGGATATCGTTGTCGAGCAGTTGGGCGTCGAAGCGGACGAGGTCACGATTGATTCCACTTTCATCGATGATCTGGGCGCGGATTCTCTGGATATCGTCGAGCTCATCATGGCTTTCGAGGAGGAATTCGGGATCGAGATTCCGGACGAGGCTGCGGAGAAGATCAAGACGGTACAGGATGTAGTGAACTATATTGACCAGAATCAGAACAAGTGATTTCTGGGAAAAACCTTTCCGGCAGAAAAGTCCCGTGATAGCTTCACGGGACTTTCTAAAGGTAGGGCGGGATGGGAGGAGTTGCATTTGAAGCTTCCAGAGCTGAGGATCGGCGATAAGGTTGCGAAGGTCCCTGTCATACAGGGCGGCATGGCGATCCGTCTCTCTACGGCCCGGTTGGCTTCGGCGGTGGCAAATCAGGGGGGCATTGGACTCATTGCGGCCTCTGGCATGTCAGAAGACGAACTCCGCTATGAAATACGCCTGGCCCGGTCGCTTACCCGGGGAATCGTCGGGATCAATATCATGGTAGCGGCGAGAAGGTTCAGCGAGGTCGTCCGGACGGCGATTGACGAGGGCATTGACCTCGTGGTGGCCGGCGCCGGCTTTTCCCGCGACGTTTTTGGGCTGGGCAAGGATTCGGGGACGCCGATCGTGCCGATCGTGTCTTCCGTTAAACTCGCGAAAATATCACAGCGTCTTGGGGCGGCGGCCATCGTCGTCGAGGGCAAGGAGGCGGGCGGCCATCTCGGCACCGATACCTCCGTCCGGGAGCTCATCCCGGATATCCGCGCGGCGGTCGATATCCCGGTGATAGCGGCCGGCGGCGTGCTCACCGGCCAGGACGTTGTTGACATGATAAAGATGGGGGCGAACGGCGTCCAGATGGGCTCCCGGTTCGCGTCGAGCAAGGAAGCGAACTCCGCTCCCATGCTCAAGGAATACTATCTGAAATCGAAGCCGGAGGATATCGTCGTCATCCACAGCCCGGTCGGTCTTCCGGGCCGGGCGGTTCGCAATCCCTTCGCGGAGCGGATCATGAACGGCAACGTACCGCCGACGCAGTGCGATAACTGTCTGAAGGCCTGCAAGCACAATTTCTGCATCATCCGCTCCCTGATCCGGGCGCAGCAGGGCGATGTGGATACGGGCCTTGTCTTCACCGGCGAGTTCATTTCCCGGATCAGGAAAATCCTGTCGGTGAAGGAAATCTTCCGGCAACTTCTGGCGGAAGTGGAGTTGGCGTCGTAACCGGCGTCGTTGAGCTTTCTCGTTCCATCAGGAAAGGAGGTCGCGGCTATGAATCGGATATTTGTCCGTATCGTTTTCCTGCTGCTGGTGCTCTTGGCAGCCCTTTCTTCGGCGGCCTTCGCGGAGCGGCCGGCCATTTCGTCCGACCGGCAGACCTTTGACGTCTTCACCATGCGCTACCGGCTCGACGGTCACGTCACCGTCCGTTACGCCGACCGTGTGATCACCGCGGATCACGCCCAGGTCAGCGTGGCGACGCTGGAGGTCTGGGCGCAGGACAATATCGCGTTGGAGGATTCCAGCGGTATCCATTTCACCGGCGACGACCTGTACGTCGAAGGGCCGGCGCACCGGGCCACGATCAACGGCCACGCGGATTTCCGGCGGGAGGGCCTCCGGGTGACCTCGGATACGGCCACCTTCAGCTGGGATACCAAGATCGCGGAGTTCACCGGTGACGTGACGCGCACGCTGAACGGCAAGGAAAAGCGTCTGAGCCGTTTCCGCTACAACGTGGTGACCGGTGAGATCCTGTCGGAGGAAGAGCATTCCCCCGGTGGGGAAGGAAGCAAATGAAGCGGCGGTTGCTTCGGTATGTTCGCCGCTTTCCCATAGGAAACGGTCTTGCGGAATCTTCATGACGCGGGTGGTTTTTCGGCCTGGCTGGGGCCGCTCCCGCAGGCATAGGATGTGAGGTGTTTTTATTGGCTAAGCGAATCGTTGTTACCGGCATGGGCATCGTATCGCCCATCGGGATTGGCGTGGACGCCTTCTGGCAGGCGCTTCTGGCGGGGAAGAACGGCATCGGGCGCATCACGATGTTCGACCCGTCGGACTATAACTCGCAGATCGCCGGCGAAGTCAATGACTTCGACCCGGCGCAGTACCTTGACAAGAAAGAGGCGCGGCGCATGGACCGCTACGCCCAGTTCGCGCTGGCCGCGGCCAAGATGGCGGTGGAGGACGCGAAGCTCGATATGGAAAAGGAAAACCTCGACCGTATCGGCGCCTACGTCGGCTCCGGCATCGGCGGCATCATGACCATGCACAGCCAGTATGAAAAACTGTTCGCCAAGGGGCCGCATTTCATCAGCCCCTTCTTCATTCCGATGATGATCCCCAACATGGCCGCGGCGCACGTGACCATCGCTTACGGGCTGCACGGCCCGTCTAGCTGCAATGCCACCGCCTGTGCCACCGGCACGAACTGCATCGGCGACGCCATGCGGGTGCTCCAGTACGGTACGGCGGACGTCATGCTGGCGGGCGGTACGGAGGCCAGCATATCGGAAGCGGCCATCGCCGGATTCATCTCGATGAAGGCCCTCTGCGTCGATCACAACGACGACCCGGCCCACGCTTCCCGGCCCTTCGCCAAGGGGCGCAGCGGTTTCGTCATGGGCGAGGGCTCCGGCATCATCGTCCTGGAGACGCTGGAACACGCCGAAAAGCGCGGCGCGAGGATTTACGCCGAGCTGGCCGGCTACGGCTCGAACTCCGACGCCTATCATATCACCAGCCCGGCGCCCCACGGCGTCTGGCAGGCGAAGTGCATGGAGCTGGCCATCGCCGACGCGGGGCTCACCCCCGACGACGTCGACTACGTGAACGCCCACGGTACCTCGACCCACATGAACGACCTGGGCGAGAGTGAAGCCTGTAAGGCGGTCTTCGGCGCCCGGGCCAGGGAAGTGCCGGTGAGCTCCATCAAGTCCATGACCGGTCATCTGCTGGGCGCAGCCGGCGGTGCCGAAGCCATCGCCATGGCGCTGTCGGTGCAGAACGACAAGCTGCCGCCAACCATCAACTACGACGAGCCCGACCTCGAGGAAGGACTGGACCTCGATTACGTTCCGAACCAGGCCCGGGATCACCGGGTACGGGCGGCCATCTCCAATAACTTCGGGTTCGGCGGTCATAACGCCTGCCTGGTGATGAAGAAGTTCGCGCCATGATCGCGCCGGGACTGGCAGAAGCCAGAATCAAATCGCTGAACGAGCTGGCAGGCCGGCTGGGCATCCGGTTCCGCAACCTGGCGCTTCTTGACCAGGCGCTGACGCACACCTCTTACGCCAACGAGTCCGTCCGCCGCAAGGTCATCCACAACGAGCGGCTGGAATTCCTGGGCGACGCCGTACTGGAGCTGGCCACCAGCACCTACCTTTTCCTCCACTTTCCTGAGCTTCCCGAGGGCGACCTGACCAAGGCGCGGGCCTCCGTGGTCTGCGAGGCGGCGCTGCACCGGCGGGCGGCTGAGGTGAGTCTGGGGGACTACCTGCTCTTGGGCCGGGGCGAGAGAGCCACCGGCGGCGACAAGCGTCCCTCCATTCTGGCGGACGCTTTCGAGGCGGTGATCGGCGCCCTCTACCTCGACCAGGGGTGGAAAGCGGCGGCCGACTACGTGCTGGCCCAGCTCCGGGAGGAACTGGCCGAGGTGGAGCACGGCCAAAGCATCAAGGATTACAAGACGCTTCTCCAGGAAGTGATCCAGCGCCATCCGGGCCAGCGTATCGTCTATGAGCTGCTGGCGGCCACGGGGCCGGATCATGCCAAGGAGTTCACGGTGGCGGTGCGGATTAACGGCCTGGCCTGCGGCGTGGGAATCGGCCGCAGCAAGAAGGCCGCGGAACAGAACGCGGCCCGGCAGGCACTGCCGAAGTTTGAACGGCAAGGAGCATAGGGAATATCAGGGCTGTCGCTGCGGCGACGGCCCTTTTTTCAAAGGCATCCGCGAGGAGGGGAATAGCATGCGCGAATTGATTTTTCTGGGAACCGGGTCGGCCATGGTGACGGAATGCTACAATACCTGTTTTCTGCTGCGCCAGAGCGACGGGGAGTGCTTCTTGACCGACGCCGGCGGCGGTAACGGCATCCTGCGGCAGATGAAGCGGGCCGGGGCTGACTTCGAGCACCTCCATTACATGTTCGTAACCCATGGCCATACCGATCACATCCTCGGCGTCATCTGGGTGCTGCGCAAGATCGCGACGCTGATGAACGAGGATATCTACGGCGGGGAATTCCATTTGTACGGTCACAACGTAGTCTGCCAGATCATCGAGATGATGGCGGAACTCATGCTCAAGAAGAAAGACCTGGCCCACCTCGGCAAGCGCATCCGGCTCCACGAGATACGGGACGGTGAGACCGTCAACTTTCTGGGAATGAAGCTTACCGCCTTCGACATCGCCTCCACGAAGGCCAAGCAGTTCGGCTACCGGTTGCGCTTCGCCAACCGCCGCACGCTGACCTGCCTCGGGGACGAGCCTTACAACGACCGTTGCAAGAGCTACGCGGAAAAAGCTGACTGGTTGCTCTCCGAGGCTTTCTGCCGCTTTGAGGACCGGGAAATCTTCAAACCTTACGAGAAGAACCACAGCACCGTTCGTGAGGCCAGCGAGCTGGCCCAAGCGCTGCAGGCGAAGCATCTGGTGCTTTACCATACCGAGGACAAGAACCTGGCCCAGCGCAAGGAACTCTACACCGCCGAAGCCAAAATGTATTACAGAGGCGAAGTCTTCGTGCCCGACGACCTGGACGTCATCGAGATCGACTGAAAACAGGAAAAGCCTTCCGGAGAGGCGGCAAAACCCCTCCGGAAGGCTTTTTTCTGCATGCTTCCCCAACGAGCGTATCCGTAGGGGAGAAAATGAAAATCCCTTTACTTGGCGTCGAGAATCGGCAGTCGGGCACCTTGCAGAGCACAGGCCGTGGGCACCATCCCCAACGTCCAGACGGCCGCGAATCAGGCCGGGGGCTTCTCCACTTTATACCGGATGTCTCCTGTATAAGGACGCCCACTGCGCTTTAACAACAGGACACTGCCCGGAAACGGTCCAACAAAACCGCGAAGAATCGGATGCCCTCAGCCGGCCATCCGCGGAGGTCCCTATATTTTACCGGGCGCGGGCCAACGGTACCATGTCGTTACCGTACCGTGTGTCCTTCCATGGCGGACACACTGCATTGCCGGCGTCATTTCCTCCCTGTCATACGATGCCGTCGTCGTTGATTTCCCGCTCCAGTTTATTCGATTGACGAAAAAATCAATCCCTTACTTACCGATAATGGAATTTGGAAGAAAGAGTATGATTTTCAGCATGACTTTCAGATTATTTCCGTTGTTTCACGTGAAACATTTTTACGGTTTTGGCAAATTGTTTCACGTGAAACATTTTTTCGGAAACGCGGAATGAAGTTGAGGACAATTCCGTATTGCTCCTGATGACCTTCTCCCCGGATCGTTTCGCCGCAACAGTTCGGGAGGCTGTTGTGCCCCTCCTCTGCGGGGGATTGAGAATTTCTGGAGGGGAGGAGGAATGATAATGTATAAATTATCTTTTAATAAAAAACACCTTCCCTTGGCGAAGCAGGGAAAGGCGTTTTTTTATTGGCTTTCGCCGGGATAGTATTTCATCGAGGCTTTTTTCCATTCGCGCACCGAGTAGAACATCCGGGGGGCGGCGAGGTTGTTTTCCGCGGACAGGCGGGCGGCGATGGATTCGCATTCGTCGCGGGTGGCGGCGTGAAGCATGGCGTAGAAGTTATAGGGCCAGCCGGGGGCCGTTTCCCGGTCGTAGCAGTGGGAGACGGTGGGTTCTTTGCTCACCGCTTCGCCTACCGCGTCCACTCGTGCCGCCGGGACTTCCCAGACGCAGAGGGCGTTGGCCATGAAGCCAGCCCGCCGGTGCTGGAGCACGGCTCCGATACGCCGCAGGCAGCCGCGTTCCTTCAGTCGCCGCAGCCGGTCGAGGAATTCCGCTTCGGAGAGCCCCGCTTTTTCCGCCAGGGCGGCGTAGGGACAGGGAATCAGGGGAATCTCTCCTTGCAGGAGCCGGATGATTTGCCGGTCGGTTTCGTCGATCATGGTGTCCTCCTAGCGCAGATGGAACCGGACACGGACCTTGTATTTCTTCCGGGCCCGGAGGTCCATGAGGGCTTCGACGCCGGGGAGCGCCGCAATTTCGTCCAGGATTTTCCGCCGCGTCGCATCATCGGGGGCCTGCAACGTGAACCACAGGTTATAACGGCCGGTGCGCTCGTAGTTGTGGGTGACGCCGGGATAGCGGTTCACGGCCCGGGCCGCGTCCGGCAGGGATTCGGGCGCGACTTTGAGGGCGATCAGCGTTCCCTGGTAGCCCAACGCCTCCGATTGGAAGAAGGCCCCGAAACGGCGCAGATAGCCGGCACCGGAAAGGGCCCGGAGTCGCTCCAGCAGCGTTTCTTCGCTGGTATGCAGCCGCTCCGCCAGAACGGCGAAGGGGCGCGGGGTCAGCGGCAAATCTTCCTGTATGGCGTTCAATACTTCTTTATCAAATTCGGTCAGCATCGCGCATCCACCTCGGAAGTCGCTTTCCATAAGCGCTTCTTTATTCTTGCTGTCCATATTCTATCAAAGCGGTGGCGATGGCGTCAAGCAATTCTGAACGGCCTTCACTTTTTACGGAGGAGTAGGGGAGGACGTCGAGCTCCGGCACGCCCAGGGATCGCCGGATGGCGGCGAGATTCCCGGTCAGGACGTTCTTTCCCACCTTGTCCGTTTTCGTGGCAATGACGAGGACGGGCAGGCCGTTCTCCACCAGCCAGCGGAAGGTCTCCACGTCGGAGGTCATGGGTTCGTGGCGGCTGTCGATGAGCTGGCAGACGAACCGGATGTCCCGGGAGCGCAGCAGGTATTCGCGGATGAAGGATTGCCAGGTCTGACGCGTGGCCTTGCCGGTCCTGGCGTAGCCGTAGCCCGGCAGGTCCACCAGGTAGAAGTCCCGGCGCGCTTCTTCGCCGTCGATTTTCAGGCCGACCTCAAAGAAATTGATGGTCTGCGTCTTGCCCGGCTGCCGGGAGACGCGGGCCAGCTGGTTCCTCCGGGTCAGGGAGTTGATGAGGGAGGATTTGCCGACGTTGGAGCGGCCGGTGAAGACGATCTCGGCCCGGCGTTTTTCCGGGTACTGCTCCGGCTTCACCGCCGAGGTGATATAGGTTCCCTGGGTGACGACGACACGCTCCGTCATCGGCGGCTACCTCCGCGACAATTCTCCCAGACGTGGCCGAGGACTTCGTCCATCGTCTCCACCGGGATGAATTCGAGTTTTTTGCGCACGGAATCGGGGACGTCCTCGACGTCGCGGACGTTCTCTTTCGGCAGGATGATGGTGCGGAGTCCCTCGCGGTGGGCGGCCAGCACTTTCTCCTTGAGTCCGCCGATGGGCAGTACCCGGCCGCGCAGCGTGATTTCGCCGGTCATGGCCACGTCGCTGCGGACCTTGCGGTTCGTCAGGGCGGAGATCATGGCTGTGGCCATGGTGATGCCGGCCGAGGGACCGTCCTTGGGCACCGCGCCTTCCGGCAGGTGGATATGGATGTCCTGTTTCTCGTAGAAATTCGCCGGCAGGTGGAGACGGTCGGCGCGGCTGCGGATGTAGGAAAGGGCCGCCTTGGCCGATTCCTGCATGACGTCGCCCAGCTTGCCGGTCAGGATCAGGCTGCCCTTTCCCTTGAGGACGTTGACCTCGGTGGGCAGGATGGCGCCGCCGGCCTCCGTCCAGGCAAGGCCTGTGACGACGCCCACCTGGGCCTCCTTTTCCGCTTTGGTGCGGGCGTACTTCGGCCGGTCGAGGAAGGTTTCCAGCTCTTTGACGGTGACCTTCACCGAGGCGACGCCGTCCTCGACGATGCGCCGGGCCGCCTTGCGGCCGAGCTGGCCCAGCAGGCGCTCCAGTTCGCGGACGCCGGCTTCCCGGGTGTACTCGGCGATGATGCGCTGCAGGACGCCGGGGCCGAGGGTCAGCGCCGCGGCGGAGAGACCGTTTTCCTTGCGCTGGCGCGGCAGCAGGTAGCGTTTGGCGATTTCCAGTTTCTCCTGCTCGGTGTAGCTGGACAGGGTGATGATTTCCAGCCGGTCCCGGAGGGCCCGGGGGATGCCGCCGAGGTCGTTGGCAGTGACGATCCAGAAGACCGATGAGAGGTCAAAGGGCAGGTCCACGTAATGATCGTTGAAGGTGTGGTTCTGGGCCGGGTCCAGAACTTCCAGCAGGGCCGAAGCCGGGTCACCCTGGAAGTCGTGGGTCAGTTTGTCCACTTCGTCCAGCAGGAATACGGGATTGCGGGTGCCGGCCCGGCGCAGGCCGGCGATGATGCGGCCCGGCATGGCGCCGACGTAGGTGCGGCGGTGGCCGCGAATCTCGGCTTCGTCGCGGATGCCGCCGAGGGAGGCCCGTACGAATTCGCGGCCCAGCGCCCGGGCCACCGAGGAGGCCAGCGAGGTCTTGCCGACGCCCGGGGGGCCGATGAGGCAGAGAATGGGGGCTTTCTGCCGGGCATTCTCCGTCTCCTCGTCTTCGGCCGGCGATTCGCTGATGAGCTTATGCACCGCCAGGTAGTCGAGGATGCGTTCCTTGACTTTCTTCAGGCCGTAGTGGTCGTGTTCGAGAATGCGCCTGGCCCGGCGGATATCCACGGCGTCGCCGGTGCGCTTCGTCCAGGGGAGCTCCAGCAGCCAGTCGATGTAGGTGCGGATGACGCCGTTCTCGGCGGAAAAACTGCTCATGCTTTCGAGGCGGCGGATTTCCTTTTCGATGACTTTTTTCACCGTCTCCGGGTAGTCACCCTTCGCGAGCTTCTGCTGGAATTCGTCGATGTCCGCCTGGCGACCGTCTTTGTCCCCCAGCTCCGTCTGGATGGCCTTGACTTTTTCCCGCAGGTAGTATTCCTTTTGCAGTTTCTCGATCTGCTTGTGGACCCGGGCGCCGATCTTGCGCTCCAGGGCCAGGATCTCCATTTCCCGGGTGAGCATGGCGTAGAGACGTTCCATGCGCGCCCGGACGTTGAGAAGCTCCAGGAGCTCCTGCCGGGCCTCCTGCGAAAGGTTCAGATGGCTGGCGATGAGGTCGGCCAGGCGGCCGGCGTCGTCGATGATGGCCACTGACACCAGGGCCTCCGGCGGGATTTTCTTGCTGAGCTTCACCCAATCCTCGAACTGATGGACCACGCTGCGGGTCAGCGCCTCCATCTCCATGGAGTTCTCGGTCACGTCGTGGTGGATGAGGACGCTGACCTCATCGTAGGCGGCCAGGGCCTTGAAGCCTTTGATTTCGCCCCGGCACAGGCCCTCCACCAGCACCCGGAAGGCGCCGCCGGGCAGTTTCAGGAGCTGCCGGATTTCCGCCACCGTTCCCACGTCGCAGAGGCCCTCCCGCGTCGGCTCGTCCGCTTCGGCGTCGCGCTGGGCGCAGAGCAGGATGCGCCGGTCGCCGGTCATCGCCTGCTCCAGCGCTGCCACCGACCGCTCCCGGCCGGCGTCGAGGTGAATGATCATATAGGGGAAGATTACCATGCCACGGAGCGGCAACAGGGGCATCTTCGTCTGTTTTCTCATGGACAGGTCGCTCCTTCCGGTTCCCAAACCGATGATTCGAGCGGTCCTTCAATGGCTTCCCGTCGAAGAACCGTATGAAAAAGGCGCTGCCTTGGGGCGGCAGCGCCTGAACAATGAACGCGAAAGCCGGTTCCTCCCGGGGAGGCGGGCTCTCAGGCCGAGGCTGCCCGTTTGCCCATCTGCTTGCTGCGGTCCAGGGTGAGCTCCGGCTCCGTATGCTCGGTGACGACTTCCTTCGTCACGCGGCAGAGGGAGACGCCGTCGATGGACGGTACCTCGAACATGACGTTGCGCATGATTTCTTCGATGATGGCGCGCAGGCCCCGGGCGCCGGTCTTGTGCTTCAGCACTTTTCGGGCGATCAGGTGGAGCGCGTCGTCGTCAAAGACCAGCTTGACGCCGTCCAGGGACAGGAGCTTCTGGTACTGCTTGACCAGCGCGTTCTTCGGCTCGGTCAGGATGCGAACCAGCGCATCCTCCTCCAGCGCATCCAACGTAACCACCACCGGCAGGCGGCCGACGAACTCGGGAATCAGCCCGTCCTTCAAGAGGTCCTCCGGCAGCACGTGCCGCAGCGTCTCACCGATATTGCGCTCCGTCCGGGACTCGATCACCGCCCCGAAGCCCATGTTCTTTTTGCCCATGCGGTCGGCGATGATCTTCTCGATGCCGTCGAAGGCGCCGCCGCAGATGAACAGGATGTTCGTCGTGTCAATCTGGATGAGCTCCTGATGGGGGTGCTTGCGGCCGCCCTGGGGCGGGACCGAGGCCGTGGTCCCTTCCAGAATCTTCAGCAACGCCTGCTGGACGCCCTCGCCGGAAACGTCCCGGGTGATGGAGGGATTCTCGGTCTTGCGGGCGATCTTGTCGATCTCGTCGATATAGA